>JAPPPA010000013.1 GCA_028817755.1 Gammaproteobacteria bacterium
CACCATTGCGCCAGCACGTGTGAGCGACGCAGTCGTGAAAAAAGCTGAAGAAATTGGCGCAGCAATTGCCGAGGCAATGGACTACGTAGGTTTGATGGCAGTAGAGCTGTTCTTAACCAATGACGACGAGTTGCTGGTTAACGAAATTGCCCCTCGCGTGCACAACTCAGGCCACTTTACCTACGGTGCCTGTGAAACCTCACAGTTTGAGCAGCACCTACGTGCCGTATGCGGTTTGCCTTTAGGTTCTAGTGGCGCTATTTGCCCGTCAGTCATGCTCAATGTGCTGGGCGACTTATGGCCAGAAGTAGAAACCGAAGGCGCCGGCCAGCCAAACTGGAACCATGTGTTTGCCAGCCCAGCATCTCGCCTGTACTTGTACTCTAAATCACCTGCCCGTATTGGCCGTAAGATGGGCCACGTGTTGGTCAAACATGCTGATTTAGATGCGGCCATTCAAACAGCAGAAGATATCTACGCTAAGCTGGCTTCAGGCCAATAACGCGTTATCACGCATTCGTAATGGGGTTGGTATTGGCTAGCCCCAGTCTCTAAATAACGCCGTAATTTTGGCGCTGCTATAGCAGTAGTAAAGCTACTGTAAAAATTAGCTGTTATGCTTGTCCCATAAGGCTTGGAACTGCCGGTGCAAAATCGCAGTCATAGCCTTGAAAAAGTTTTAGCAACCCCCAATTTTGGACATCAGCTGCCTACGCGTTGTGGCAGCTCGCCACTGTTTTGTGGGCGGCTTGTATTTCGATTTAGGAGGCATGGCGTGATTGAAATCAATCACCTGACCAAACAATTTGGTGCCTTCACCGCGGTAGACGACCTGTCGTTTACAGTGCAACCCGGTGAAGTATTAGGATTTCTTGGCCCCAATGGCGCGGGCAAATCAACCACCATGAAAATGATTACCGGCTTTTTAACGCCTACCAGCGGTAGCGTAAAAGTCTGCGGGCATGATGTGGCAGAAGAGCCGGTGGTGGCTAAGCGTTTAATGGGCTATTTGCCTGAAGGCGCGCCTGCTTATGGCGACATGACGGTACAAGCGTTTCTTGAGTTTATTGCGCAGGTACGAGGCTTGAATACAGCCCAAGCGCAACAGCGTATTGCCGCGGTGGTAGACCAAGTGAATCTTCACAAGGTGCTACACAAAAACATCGACACCTTATCGAAAGGTTATGGCCGCCGTGTAGGTCTGGCGCAAGCCATTTTGCATGACCCGCAAATTCTGATTTTGGACGAGCCAACTGACGGTCTTGATCCAAACCAAAAACACGAAGTACGCAAGCTGATCGAAAGCATGGCGCAAGACAAAATCATTATTGTCTCTACCCATATTCTAGAAGAAGTAGAAGCCGTATGTAGCCGCGCTGTGATTATTGCCGACGGCAAATTATTGGCCGACGACAAGCCGCAAGTACTGGCCGCGCAATCTAAATATCACGATGCCGTTAGCCTTACCGTAGAAGGCGAAGATGCTGCTGTCATCGCTGCTGAGTTAGAAACCTTGGAAGGCGTAGCTGCAGTAGAAACCAACGCTGCAGGCCGCATTACGGTATTGCCGAAAGCCGGTGAGACTATCTACAACACCGTTAAGCAACATGCCGAAACCAAAGGCTGGGCGCTGCAAGAGTTGTATGTAGAGCAGGGCCGTTTAGACCAAGTGTTCCGCAAAATTACGCTGGGTGAAGAGCTCAGCAGAAGTGCTGCGTAGGAGAGGGCAAAATGATTTCAATCATTCTGAAACGTGAACTTGCCAGCTACTTTGCAACACCGCTGGCGTATGTGTTCATTATTATTTTTCTCGCCATGTCTGGCGTGTTTACCTTTTACATGGGCAGCTTTTTCGAGCGCGGCCAAGCAGACCTGCTGCCGTTCTTTAGCTTCCACCCATGGCTATATCTGTTCTTAGTGCCGGCCATTGCCATGCGCTTGTGGGCAGAAGAACGCAAAAGCGGCAGCATTGAGTTGTTGCTGACCTTGCCCGTCACCATGTGGCAAGCGGTATTGGGCAAATTCCTTGCCGCTTGGTTGTTCTGTGGTTTGGCCCTTAGCCTTACCTTCCCTATGTGGCTTACCGTGGCTTATTTAGGTGACCCTGATCACGGCGCTATCGCCACGGGTTATCTCGGTAGCTGGTTAATGGCTGGTGGCTTTTTGGCGATAGGTTCATGCGTATCAGCAACCACCAAAAATCAAGTCATCGCCTTTATTGTTGGCCTAGTTGCTTGCTTCCTATTCCTAGTGAGTGGCTTCCCCATTGTGTTGGATGCCTTCTCCGGCTGGGCGCCTGATGTGCTGGTTGGCGCTATTGCTAGCCTAAGTTTTATGACGCACTTCGAAGGCCTAAGCAAAGGCGTGATCGAACTACGCGACATTCTATTTTTCGCAGCGGTGATTGTGGCTTGGCTCTATGCCAACACGATTGTTGTTGAAATGAAGAAAGCAGACTAGGAGGCTACCCATGAATCAAAAAGTTTCTGCTCGCGCTAGCCTTGCGCTGATTGCTGTTACCTTCTTGGCGTTTGTTGCGGTTAGCCAAAACCTGTTCCGCGGCATGCAAGCCGATTTAACCGAGAACCAGCTATTTACCTTGTCTGATGGCACCCGTGGTGTGTTGGGCAAGTTAGATGAGCCGGTACATCTGCGTTTCTACTTCTCACGCAGCATGGCACAAGACATTCCCAGCATTCGCACCTATGCCGACCGCGTAGAAGAAATGCTGAAAGAGTTTGAAGAAGCCGCCAACGGCAAAATCCGACTCAGCATCATTGACCCAGAGCCATTCTCACAAGAAGAAGACGAAGCCAACGGCTTTGACTTGCAGGGCGTGCAACTCAGCAGCGCTGAAGAGTCGTTTTTCTTTGGTCTGGCAGGCACCAATGCTATTGGTGATGAAGTGGCGATTCCGTTCTTCCAACCGGACAAAGAAAAATTCCTTGAATACGACCTCAGCAAACTGGTTTACGAGTTAGCAAACCCGAAGAAAACCGCGATTGGTTTGATGTCTGGCTTGCCAGTCATGGGCGGCTTGCCCGTTGGCCCAGGCCAGCCGGGTGCACCGGCTTGGACGATGTTCGAGCAAATGAAATCGTTCTTCGAGATTCGTAACTTGCGTGAAGACCTCACCCAAGTCCCCGAGGATATCGATGTGCTTCTAGTCGTTCATCCAAAGGACTGGACTGAGCCAACGCAATTCGCGATTGAGCAGTACATTCTTAAAGGCGGTCACGCGGCTATCTTTGTTGACCCTTGGGCTGAGCGCCAGCCAGCCGATGCGATTACCGACCAAGGCGACATTCGTGTTTCTAGCCTAAACACCATGTTTAAAGCATGGGGCATTGAAGTGTTAGACAGCCATATTGTGGGCGACCAAGAACACTCTATGCAGGTACAAGTAGCACAAGACCGTCCACCGGTTAGCCACCTTGGCATTAATGCTTTCGACAAGCGTTCTTTCAATCCATCTGACATCACAAGCCAAAACCTAGAAAGCGTGATTATGGCCAGCGCCAGCTACATCTGGGACAACGATGATGACTTAGTAGAGGGCCAAGAGCGCACCGAAACCGGTGCCAAATTAGAGCCGCTAATTCAATCATCAACCTTTGCGCAGCCAATTCCATCGGTACGCTTCACCTTTATGCCGGATCCAGCCGCGCTACAAGATGGCTTCTTACCTACAGGCGAGCGCTACACCGTTGCCGCACGTGTTAGCGGCTCAGTGCCGTCTGCGTGGCCCGCAGGTGGCCCAGAAGGCGCGGATGTAGATGATCCCGTGACCGAATCCGTTGAAGACATCAATATCGTGCTGGTGGCAGATACCGATGTGCTAAGCGATCGCCTTTGGGTGAGCGTGCAGCAGTTCCTTGGTCAAACCATCGCCACGCCGTTTTCAAATAACGGCGACTTCGTGATTAACGTGTTGGACTCATTAGCCGGTAGTTCTGATCTCATTAGCATTCGCAGCCGTGCTGGTTTTTCTCGTCCGTTTGGCCTTGTGGCTGAAATCAGTAAGCGAGCGGAAAAGAAATTCCGTGAGAAAGAGAACGACCTAGAAAACAAGCTACGTGACACCGAAAGCCAGTTGACCGAACTGCAAAAAGCACAGAACGAAAGTGGCGAAAGTTTATCGCTGTCGCCAGAGCAGCAAGAGCTCCTTCAGGAGTTCCAAGAAAAGCAGTTCGAGATTCGTAAACAGCTACGTGAAGTGCGTCAC
>JAPPPA010000096.1 GCA_028817755.1 Gammaproteobacteria bacterium
AATAAAATACCGAATTCAAAGTCATATTGAGTTCGTTTTTATGCGTTTCTTCATGGTTAACGCGGCCTTTACTGCGGTCGCGACGTTGGCAGCGGGTAGTGCTTACGCCTTCAACTTCGAGTGGGGTGACATTGAAGGCAATGTAGATGTATTGCTGTCTGCGGGTGCCACTTGGCGTGCGCAGGATATTGACCCTGACTTGGTTGCGAAGCGCAGCAATACACCAGAAGGGCAACAGCAGTTATGTCCTGACGCACAAAATGGCGGCCCTAGTGACCCGATATCAGATTTGTTAGGTGGTTGTGTTTTAGATGCAGCAGAGCACCAAGCTTTTGTTGAAGCGCAGGGCGCTTTCACCCAAAACGGCGACAACGGCAATCTGAATTACCAAAAAGGCGACATCGTTCGCGCAGCGTTTAAAACGACCGTGGACTTTGGTTTGCTTTGGGAGAACTGGAGCTTTGCAGGCCGCACCATCGCGTTTTATGACCCATCGCAGGTTAACTTCCAAGAGTCGCATCCAGATGCCACGTTTCAGCCAGACAACACTTTGCGTACTAAAGCCGCTGAGGACGAAATTGGCTTTTCTAATATTTTAGAAAGTTTTTATCTCGCCAGTGATTGGGATATTTTCGATCGAACTTTATCGCTTTCTTACGGCAAGCAGCTTGTATCGTGGGGTGAGAGCTTAACGTTTGTCGTGAACTCCATTAACTCGGTCAACGTGCCTAACTTGGTGCGCCTGAATACACCCGGCTTGGACTTGAAAGAACTGTTCACACCTACTGAGCTACTGCGCGCGAGTTTGGATTTAACTGACAACCTCTCGGTAGATGCGTTCTACCAAACGAAATGGCGCCCAATTACGTTAACGCCGGTAGGCGACTTCTTTTCTACCAGTGACGTAGCCGGAGTAGGTGGTACATACGCCATGCTTTCTTTTGGCAAAGAACCTGAAGACCCTTCTAACTTACAAGATTTAGGTGACTACACGGATCAAGCCACTGCGCATCAGCAATTCTTAGATCGCGAAGGTCAATGTGGTGGCGTTGCTACTTCAGCAACAACAGATTCTAATGGCAATACCTACGATCCAGAGCTGCTGGCTCGATTCGGCCCATACAAAGCGAATGTTGTAGATGGCGATAGCTCCGGTTCGAATGGTCGTACCTACTGCTTGGCAAACGCCCAGTTAGCGCGTGACGATGGCCAATTCGGCGTGAAGTTTGGCTATTACGCTGAATGGCTGAACGATACCGAGTTTGGATTTCACTACACCCGTACGCATTCGCGTTTGCCTTATGCTTCGTTCATTGCGACAGATGAAAGTGCCGTATCTTTCCAGCCTGCAGGTGGTTCGATAAATACTGGTGTTGGCGCGATTGATGGCGTACTTAACTTGCTAAATGGTGTTGCTGGCACGGTGTTGGCTATTCCGCAGAATGCCGGCTCGGCGACGCCAGAAGAAGTCATTCTGAGCACAGTGTTCTCAACGCTCTTTAGTGCAAACACCAATCCAGCAGTGAATGTTGAGCAAGATGACGCCGCCATTTTAGGTGCGCTGGCGATTGTGGATACTGCCGGTATCTTTCTGGAGTATCCGGAAGATATCGATATGTACGGCATCTCGTTTAACACCACTGTGGGTGATTTATCGGTGTCTGGTGAAGTGGCGTACCGCCCAGAAATGCCGTTACAGATTCATCCAGTTGACCTCACCTTATACGCACTAAGCCCAGCTTTCAGTACGTCTCGAGACGTCGCAGCACGTAGCTTTTATGAAGCCTATTTAGCAGGTCAGCCATACCAAGCCTACTGGGATGGTGCGGAAGGCGCTTCAGGATTTGGCTTTACGCCAGACGACACTTTCAGAGCGGAAGCTGGCGAAGTGATTCGTGGTTACATTGAATTACCCGTAGGTAATTTCTCAATGACCACTTTGTATTCAACAAGTCAGAACCCATTCGGTGCTGATTCTGTGGTGTTGGTGGGTGACTTTGGTGCAACCAAAGTCTGGGACATGCCAGACAAAAGCGTGCTGCAGCTTTCCGCGCCCGGAGACGATAACCATGCGGGTGTAGGGCGCGCACAGCAAGATACCGCGCTGACGCAATCCGGTACTGCATGTAATCAAGTTACTAACGTCTTAACGCAAGCGGTTGGTAGCCCAATCACTGACTTAACGACAAACCCAGTGGGTTTGTTAACCAGCTTAATCAGCAACGCCTCTGCGTTCGATTTTACCTGCGTGCCCGGCGTACTTAACCAAACACCTTCAACCGAGCCGCTTTCTACGTTCGCCGATAGCTTTTCTTGGGGCGCGCGTGCGCTCGGTATCCTTACCTATAACAACCTCATATTTGGTGCCACGCTGAACCAAACTTTAGGTGTGTTCTGGGATATCAACGGTAACTCTCCAGGTCCTGGTGGTAACTTTGTTGAAGGCCGCAAGCGTTTCTTGTGGGGCAGTGAGTTTGTGAGAGGCGACTGGACCGTCAACATGAGCTACAACTGGTTCACGGGTGCCGGCGACCGTAACCTAGAAAATGACCGCGACAACTACAGCTTAGATATTCGCTATAGCTTCTAACACGGTCGCTTTTCAATGACGATCTAACAAACCCACGTTAAACTGCGTGGGTTTGTTGTTTCTGCGCCACTCATTATTTGGAGAGAGTAAATGGCCGCTGCACCCTCGGCTCTTTGGTCTTCACGTTTAGCTTTTGTTCTCGCTGCCACGGGTTCTGCCGTGGGCTTGGGTAATATCTGGAAATTCCCTTACGTTGCGGGCGAGAGCGGCGGTGGTGCATTTGTTCTCATTTATTTGTTCTGCGTGGTTGTTATCGGCGTACCGTTGATGATGGCTGAGATTTTGATGGGGCGCCGTGGTCGTCAAAACCCCGCGGATAGTTTTCGCGACTTGGCTGCAGAAGCAGGCGCTGGGCGCTGGTGGTGGTTAGTCGGCCTCATGGGCGTAGCCGCGGGTATTCTCATTTTGTCCTTTTATAGCGTGATAGCAGGCTGGGCGCTGGCCTATGTACCTTCTGCTGCGAGTGGACATTTTGACGGTGCAAGTGCCGAGTTCGTGGGCACCTTATTTGGCAACTTAATTAATAATCCTGCACGTTTAGCCTTTTGGCATACGTTGTTTATGGTGATTACCGTTTGCATTGTCGCCGGCGGCGTTGAGGCTGGGCTAGAGAAAGCCGTCAAATATTTAATGCCGGCGCTATTCGGCATTTTGCTGATTCTATTTTTTTACTCGGCGACCAGTGGTTACATGGGGCAAGCGCTGGCGTTTATGTTCACGCCAGACTTTTCCAAAGTGACACCGCAGGTGATTTTGTCAGCCGTGGGTATGGCGTTCTTCTCGCTGAGCTTGGGCATGGGCGCAATCATGATGTACGGCGCCTATTTGCCGAGTGATGCATCCATTCCAAAACTAGCGGTTTCAGTGGTGGCGGCGGATACCTGCGTGGCTATTCTGGCTGGTCTTGCCATTTTCCCAATCGTGTTTGCGAATGATTTAGCGCCAGGCGCTGGCCCTGGTTTGGTATTCGAAACCTTGCCGTTGGCATTTGGACAAATGACCGGCGGTACGATTTTAGGCACCTTGTTTTTCACACTGCTCGTTGTTGCAGCGCTAACCTCAGCCATTTCTTTATTGGAACCTGCGGTATCATGGGCTATCCGTCATAGCAGCCTAAGCCGTGGCACCGCGGCTATTCTGGCCGGCCTGCTGGTCTGCAGCTTGGGTTATCTAACAATCTTCTCTTTCAACCAGCTACCCGATTTTAAGACGCTGTTTGATAGCACTATTTTTGACTAGTTAGATGGCTTAACCAGTAACGTGATGTTGCCATTGGGCGGTTTGCTGATAGCGATTTTCGTGGCTCGCTTTATGTCTCGCAAAGTGCTCGGTGAAGAGTTGCAGTTGCAAGACGGTGCGGTATTTAAGGTATGGCATTTCTTGCTGCGCTATGTTGTTCGTATCAGCATTATTTTGGTATTCCTTAACGCCACCGGGTTATTACCTAAGGCGCTCGGCCTATTTGGTATTGAGTGGTAGTTTTGCTTTAGGCAAACGGAGTTTTAGTTTGAGTGAAGAAATGATTCAGGTAGAAGTGGTTTATGCCGCGCCTGATAAGCAAATGATTTTGTCGGTGAATGTGCCTGCCGGCACTACTGCGCAAGAAGCCGCTGAGCAGTCGGGTATTGCGTGAA
>JAPPPA010000007.1 GCA_028817755.1 Gammaproteobacteria bacterium
CTCCTATGATTTGGTAATTGATTGCGTAGGCATATTAAAGACCACCACAAATAAGATATGAATAGTGATTTTTAACGGATTTTTATCTAATTTTTAGATATAACTTGTCACATGGAGGGCCTTATGAAAGCCAAAATAACGCTCGAACAATGGCAAACGCTGATTCACGTGGTGGAATCCGGCGGTTATGCCCAAGCGGCTGAGGCCATGGATAAAAGCCAAAGCGCCGTTAGCTATGCCATTCAAAAATTAGAAACGCAGCTCTCGCTACGCGCCTTTAAATTAGAAGGCCGACGCGCTGTGTTAACGCCGGTAGGTCAAACACTCTATAAGCGCGCCAAGCACCTAGTAGATGACGCGTTACAACTAGAAGAGGCGGGCGAAAAACTCGCCGCGGGCGTGGAGCCACAAGTCACCATCGCAGTCGATACTTTGTTTCCCAACAATCGCCTGTTAACGGCCATTGAAACCGTGAGTTCGCAGTTTCCCAGCACGCAATTTGAACTAAGAGAGTCCACCCTAAGCGGCCCCAATGAGGACCTATTAAGCGGTAAGGCCAACCTCGCGATTACAGCCTATGCACCACCGGGCTTACTTGGTGAAACCATTGCCGATGTTGAACTTAGAGCGGTAGCCGCAAGCCATCACCCACTGCACCAACTAGGCCGTACATTAAGTTGGGACGACTTACGAAAGCATCGCCAAATAGTGGTGAGAGATACCGGCGTAAATAACAATCGAGACGCTGGTTGGTTAGGTGCTGAACAACGTCTAACCGTCACGTCTGGCATCACTGCTATTCGTGCGCTTGAGCGCGGTTTAGGGTTTGCTTGGGTGCCCTGTTATTACTACCAACAGGCAAGCGGCTTGGAGCCGCTTAAGTTACGCGAAGGCAGTAGTCGAAAAGTACATTTGCAGCTTATTTATGCTGACCGTGACTACGCGGGGCCAGCAACCACCGCATTGGCTAGTGCGCTTATGTCTTCTTAACGTCGGCAGCAAAATTATCCAGCAAGTCGCGTACCTTAGGCGCGGCGACACCTTGAATATAAGGCTGATAAGGATTCTGCGCAGCGTAATTCTGGTGGTAATCCTCAGCGCGGAAAAACGTAGTGAGGGGTTCTAACGTTGTCACAATCGGATCAGCAAATAGTTTCGCTGCTTCCAGCTGCTCGATATAACGCATAGCCACGTCACGCTGCTCAGCGTCGGCGTAGAAAATGGCAGAACGGTACTGGCGGCCGCTGTCGTTGCCCTGTCGGTTTAGTTGGGTTGGGTTATGTGCGACTGAGAAGAATAGCTTAAGCAACTTACCTAAGCTCACAACCTGTGGGTCGTAATCCACCTGCACCACTTCGGCATGGTCAGTGGTGCCGCTGCACACCGCTTTGTAATCCGCTGTTTCGGCTGTACCGCCGGCATAACCAGAGGTAACTGCGGTTACGCCTTCTACGGCTTGAAAAACGGCTTCTACGCACCAAAAGCAACCGCCGGCCAAAACAATGCTGGCGCGCACCTCTTCAACCACAGGGTCGAACGTGGGTGCGGGAAAATCTCTAATGCTGCGCCCGGGCGCTAAATCGCAACTTGCCATAATGCTTCTCTATTTCAGGTGCGTTTTAGAGCTGAACGGGCGGCTTTCGTTCCTTGCTACTTTTCTAGGCGGTGCCAATCCACCGTTTTCTTAAAAAAACCAAGGTAACCGGTGACTTTTAAGATGCCGCCTTCGCCAAGGCGAATTTTGGCTTTATAGGTTTTACCCTTGGTAGTGCGGTAAAGCTCGCCGTCTACCCAGGCGTCTTTTTTAGCGTCGTAGCTCATGTCTTTGATGATGACAAGACCTAGTAACTCGCGTTCGCGGAGCGCTGGATCAGGGTTATTCACGTCGGTCGTGGCTTTCGCCTCATCCGGGTCGCCACCCACAATCTTGCCCTGTAGTTCGTCACCCACGCGATACAGTTCTACGTGGCCGCCACCTTCATTGGTTTTCCAAACGCCTAATACGTCGTTTGGCCCTGCAAAGGTCATACTGCTAATCAAAAGCCCCAAGATTAGTACTACTTTTTTCATGTCCCCTCCTCCCCGAGGTTTTGCTTTGTCTATCTAAAGCTACATATTTACGGTTACCGCCGCAGCGACTTTTTCAGCCACATCACGTGCGGTACGCACGTCTTCACCACGCGCCAGCGCCACACCTAAACGGCGACGGCCAGCACTTTCTGGCTTACCAAATCACCGTAGTTGGGTATTTGGCGTAGTCAACGCATTGTCGGCTACATCGTAAGTCATTTCGGTGCTGTGGCCTTCCGGCAAAATCACGTGCGAAGCCGATGGCCCATGCTGCACGATATTTGGAATTGGGAAGCCCAAAATAGCGCGAACGTGTAGCGCGAACTCTGAAAGGTCTTGCGAGATAAGCGTAACCATACCGGTGTCGTGCGGGCGAGGTGAAACCTCACTAAAGATTACTTCGTCGCCTTTCACAAACAGTTCCACACCAAACAGGCCGCGACCGCCGAGTGCCTCAGTGACTTTAGCGCCGATATGTTGAGCTTTGGCTAAGGCTGCATCCGTCATCGGCTGTGGCTGCCAGCTTTCGCGGTAATCGCCATCTACTTGGCGGTGGCCGATTGGGTCACAGAACGAGGTGCCGCCAACATGACGCACGGTAAGCAAGGTGATTTCGTAATCGAAGTCGACAAAGCCTTCAACAATCACGCGGCCTTCGCCGGCACGGCCGCCGGATTGTGCGTATTCCCATGCTGGGCCAATATCAGCTTCAGACTTAATGGTGCTCTGGCCTTTGCCCGATGAGCTCATGACCGGCTTAATCACGCAAGGAATACCAACGGCTTCTACGGCCGCACGGTACTCTTCTTCGGTATCAGCAAAGCGGTAATTAGAGGTTGGCAAGCCCAAGTCTTCAGCGGCTAAACAACGAATGCCTTCGCGGTCCATGGTTAGGCGCGCGGCTTCGGCCGTTGGCACTACGGTGTAACCTTCGGCTTCTAATTTGATCAGTTCAGGCGTCGCAATCGCTTCGATTTCTGGAACGATGTAATGCGGCTTTTCTAGCTCAACCACACGACGCAACTCATCGGCGTCGAGCATATTAATCACATGGCTACGGTGCGCGACTTGCATAGCTGGCGCATTCTCGTAACGATCTACCGCAATCACTTCTACACCTAGGCGCTGGGCTTCTATCACCACTTCCTTACCAAGCTCACCACAACCCAACATCATGATGCGGGTAGCTGAAGGCGATAATGGGGTGCCTAAGGAAACGGTCATAAAAAACTCCGGATAACGCTGAAATGTAGATAATGGCGGCAGATGATAACGCATTGCGGGCCTTGCTAACTATTGCTGCTAGCTGGCGCCCGCAACAGACTAGATTGGACAAGCCCTATGAGCACATTGCCTTTTATGATTTCGCCCCAAGCACTGCAAGCCGCATTGCAAGGAACCGACAATATTCTGGTCGTGGATTTGGGCAATCCAGAGCGTTTCGCTAATGAGCACATTGCTGGATCGGTATGGCTAGACTATGCCGACATTACCCGCAGCGATGCACCTGCCGCTGGTTTAGTCGCCTTTGAAGACGTACTGAGCGCGGTCTTTTCAAAATTGGGGCTCACACCGGACACGCATATTGTCGCCTGCGATGACGCTGGTAACGGTAAGGCCGCACGCCTTTGTTACACCCTAGACTGCATTGGTCACAACAACTGGTCGCTTTTGGATGGCGGCATTCCGGCCTGGGTGGCTGATGGCTTTGCGCTCACCGACCAAGCAACGCCTGCGATTGAGTCCAACTACAATGCGACTTACGTTGAAGGCGTGATGTGGAACTCTGACCAAATTCTGAGCCAGATTCATAACGACGATTTCGTCACCCTAGATGCCCGCTCAGCCGACGAGTTTACTGGCCTTGATGTAAAAACCGCGAATGGCGGCCATATCCCTAATGCTGCACATTACGAGTGGACACGCGCCATGGATATCGCCAATCAGAAACGTTTACGCAGCGTAGATGAACTGCGCGATGAGCTAGAAGCGGCAGACATTACGCCAAACAAACAAATTGTGGCTTACTGCCAAACCCACCACCGCTCGGCCTACAGCTATGTGATGCTGAAATACTTGGGCTATAGCAAAGTGGCGGGTTATCCCGGCGCTTGGTCGGACTGGGGCAACAACAATAATTTGCCGGTAGAAGTGTAATTCGCAGCGGCTAATACCTCGGCCCTAAGCAGACTTACCGGGATAGATAACGAGGAACAAATTATCCAATCGTCTGTCTATTAGCGGTAATAACATCATGGCTTCCGCAAGAACGTTAGTTAAGCTTAGCTAACACTCACTGCGTTTGAAAAACGCAAAATGATGTAACTCACTGATTAGATTCGTATAATGATCCAAACATTTGGTCGCATACGGGGAATCCGCGACAGGGTTCGAACAGATAGATAGAGGGCAAACATATGCTTTTAAATCGCATATTTATTGCTGCCGCAGCGTTATTTACAAGCGTCAGCTTTGCAGAAACCGAGTACTACGATCCGGCTCCAGACATCGTATATCCGGGTGAAATCACTGAAGACATGGCACGTAAAGTCACACCTGCCATGCTGCCAGAAGTACCTTCTCGTGAGGCACTGTTAAAAAGAGATCCAGCTGCACCAGTTCAGGCTGCACAACCCACCAACCAGCGTATTGGTGGTCCACCGATCGTGACACCATTGACTGAGTGCCAAGCCGCCATTCTGTTTACTGCAGATGCCGATGCCAAACTTCGTGGCTTTGTGATGCGTAGTTTGAATGTTATTCCTGCTGGCCAAATGGCTGACGGCGCACAAACTGTGACCGACATTTTTGGTCAGAAATCACCTGAGCAAATTGCTGACCTAGCGCGCCCAATGAAAGGTGTAGCTCAGAGTGACGTACGCTGCCCAGAAGCAGCAGAAGAAAGCGCGGCTCAGTAAAAAGCACATCAACCCTGGCTGGGCTGATTAGTTATTAGTCCCAGCGAGCGTCTCGTACAAAAATAATACCGTTCTCAATTTTTACCGGCATGGTGGGCAAATCACCGAATGCTGGTGGTGCGGTATTTTTGCCCGTTTTCAAGCAGAATCGTGCGCCATGGAATGGACAGACGATTTCGCCGTCTTCTACTGAGCCGTCGTGCAGCGGCAACGAGTCATGCGTGCAGAAGTCTTCTACCGCATAAATCTCGCCATCAACATTCAGCACCAATACCGGCACGCCATCAACATCCACAGTTGTGCGTGAGCCGGGACCAAATTCTGCTTCTGGCGTTACGCCAAACCAATTCTCAGACACGATTAACCTTTCCTAAAATTACTAACCCGCTAGCACTCAGCTGAGTGCAGCTCGCAAGGCGCAAGTGTTCGCGGAGCGCGGAGTGTACACGCTAGTACATGAGCACTTCGCGGACACTTGCAACGCCGCGAGGTGTGCTCAGATGAGGGCGTTATAAGAGACCAAGCTGCAGCTTGGCCGCTTCCGACATATTGTCTTGCGTCCAAGGCGGATCCCAAATGATTTCCACCTGCGCTTCGACGACGCCATCTACCGACTCAATCGCGGCGCCGACGGTATCTGGGAAGGTTTGTGCCACCGGGCAACCTGGTGCGGTCAGTGTCATCTTGCAGTCGACATTACCGAGGTCGTCAATATCAATCGCGTAGATCAGACCCAAGTCAAAAATATTGACTGGAATCTCTGGGTCATACACCAGCTTTAATGCCGCGATGATGGCATCGAGCATTTCTTCTTTGTCTTCGTACAGCGGGTTAATACTGTCTTGGCCTTCTGTCACATTGGTGGACAGAAGCTGATCTGATGGTTTTGGCTCTGACATTGGCTATACCAACATATTTCTTGTTTTTTCTAGGGCTTCGATAAAGGCGTCGATATCGGCGTTGGTGTTATAAACGGCTAGCGAGGCACGTGCAGTCGCGCCTACGCCAAAGCGCTCCATCGCTGGCATAGCGCAGTGGTGACCGGCACGAATAGCAACGCCAAAGCGGTCGATCAAGCTACCGATATCGGCAGCGTGGGCATCATCAAACACAAAGGACAGAATGCTGGCTTTATTAGCCGCAGTACCGATGATGCGTACGCCATCAAATTCCGACAGGCGCTTGGTGCCGTATGCGAGTAGCTCGTTTTCCCAAGCGGCGACGTTATCTAGACCGATGTTTTGCACCCATTTCAGGGCCTCACCCAGGCCAACAGCACCGGCGATATTTGGCGTACCCGCTTCAAACTTATGCGGAATGCTGTTGTACGTAGAACCATTTAGGCTCACCACTTTGATCATCTCGCCACCGCCTTGATAAGGCGACATAGCTTCTAGCAGCTCGGCTTTTCCCCACAGGGCGCCAATACCAGTTGGGCCGTAGACTTTGTGACCAGAGAAGGCGTAAAAATCCACGCCCAAATCCTGCACATCAACCTTGGTGTGCGGTGTTGCTTGCGCGCCGTCTGAAATCACAACCGCGCCAACGGCGTGAGCCATTTCGGCAATCTGCTTGATTGGGTTAATGGTGCCTAGCGCGTTAGAGACGTGGCCTACGGAGACAATTTTGGTTTTGTCGCTTAGTAGCTTTTGGTACTCGTCTAATTGCAGCTCGGCATCGTCATTCACGGGAATAACTTTTAGCTCAGCGCCGGTTTGCTCGCAGAGCATTTGCCAAGGCACGATATTCGAATGGTGTTCGATATGGCCGATGATGATTTCATCACCCGCTTTTAAACGCGGACGGCCATAACCTTGGGCAATCAAGTTAATCGCTTCGGTAGTACCGCGCACCAACACAATTTCGTTGCTGCTATTGGCATTTAAGAACTGCGCTGTGGTTTCACGTGCGCCTTCATAGCCTTGGGTAGCACGCTCGCTCAGAGCATGTACACCACGATGCACATTGCTGTTATCTAGCGAGTAGTAGTGATCAATCGCGTCAATCACGCACTGTGGCTTTTGGCTGGTTGCGGCGTTGTCTAAATAGACTAACGGCTTGCCATGCACTTCTTGCTGCAGTGTTGGAAACTGCGCGCGAATAGCATCGACGTCAAAGGTATTCGCTAAAGCCGGGGCATTCATATTTATTCCCCTGCTTCCAAATCGCTATCTAAGCTGCGAATCTTGTCGCCGCCCGGTAGGCGTTCGGCTAGCGCGTCCAGTAGGTAACCACGTACCACATCGTGGTCAGTAGTTTCTACGACTTCTGCAGCAAAGGCCCAAGTCAGAATCGCTTCCGCCTGTTCTTTTGCTAGGCCACGTGAACGCAGGTAGAACATCGCGGTTTGGTCTAGCTGGCCGATGGTAGAACCGTGGGCACAAGACACATCGTCGGCGTAAATTTCTAGCTCAGGCTTAGCGTCAATCTCAGCGAACTTAGACAGCAAGATATTGCGATTCTGCATTTCTGAGTCGGTACGCTGGGCGTCACGCGCTACTTCAACTCGGCCATTGAATACACCACGGCCGCGTTTGTCGGCCACACCTTTGTAAAGCTGGCGACTAATGCAATCAGCGGCTTGGTGACGAATGCGCGTATGGCAATCGATATGCTGAGTGCCAAAAGGCAGGTACATACCGTTCAAATGCGTTTCAGAACCCGGCGCTTTGAGATCAACCAAGGTATCAACACGCGCCAATTTGCTGCCTAAGGCATATTCATTGCCGATATAGCGCGCGTGTTTGTGAATGTCAGTGCAAACACTTTCAATAAACCATGATTGGTTATTAAAGTTTTGTACTCGCTCATGCTTCAGCTGAGCATTCTCACCTAAACCTATTTCGGTAATCGCATTGGCGAAAACAGCGTCATCACCCAAGCTGAGCTGCCATTCCACTACTTTCGCGTCAGCACATTGGCCAAGTAAAAATAGGTTTCGCGGCATGCTGCCAGCACTGGTGTACAAGTGAACTACGTGCAATGGTTTTTCTAATGCAACGTTGTTGTCTAGTACAACCGCTGCTCCATCAATTGCACAGGCGCTATTTAGCGCAGCAAATGGCTCGCCACGCAGGTTGTTGCGATCGGGCTTTTCAATATGGTGATTGCGTTTAATGGCGCCCAAAAAGGCGCGCACACGATCAGGGTCATTGCGTAGCAAGTCAGCAAAGCTACCGATATAGCCATTTACGCTTGGCAGCTGTGACAGCTCGTCACGCACCACGCCATTGACCAACACAATGCGGTCTTCGGCGGCCAAGCCAAGTTGTTGCACTTTAGCCTGTGCGGCAGCGATATCGATGCTGAGATCAGCAGGCGCAAATACGCTGCTTTCTAACGCTGATACGCGGGTGTATTTCCAATGCTCCGCGCGCTGGCTCGGGAAGCCGAACATCTCGAATCGGCTCCAGCCTAGCTCACGCAGCTCGGTTAGCCACGCCGGTGCTTCTGGATGCACAACGCGCTCGCGCCAGGCCTCCAGCCAGCCCTGATGTGGCAATGTATTTTCTGCTACGGCGTTCATGCGGCGACTAAATCTCCGTAGCCTTCAGCCTCAAGCTGCTTGGCCAAGTCTTTGTCGCCAGACTTCACAATCTTGCCACCCGACAATACATGCACTTGATCCGGCACGATGTAGTCCAATAGGCGCTGGTAGTGTGTCACCACAATCATCGCGCGGTCTGGGCTGCGTAGGCTGTTAACGCCGTTGGCCACAGTTTTCAGCGCGTCAATATCAAGGCCAGAATCCGTTTCATCTAACAAGCATAGCTGTGGCTCAAGCACAGCCATGTGGAAGATTTCATTACGCTTTTTCTCACCACCAGAGAAGCCCACATTCACCGGGCGGTGCATGAGGTTGTCTGGTAGTTCTAGCAACTTGGCTTTTTCACGCGCTAGCTTTAGAAAGCCCATCGCATCTAGCTCGTCTTCACCGCGGTGTTTACGTTGCGCATTTACCGCGGCACGTAAGAAGTAGCTGTTAGACACACCCGGAATTTCTACTGGGTATTGGAACGCTAGATAGATGCCATCGCAAGCACGCTCGTCGGCGTCTTTTTCGATCAGGTCTTCACCGTTATAGGTCACGCTGCCGTCGGTGACTTCATAGCCATCACGGCCCGCAAGCACATAGCTCAAGGTGCTTTTACCAGAGCCGTTCGGGCCCATAATCGCATGTACTTCACCCGGCTTAACTTCGAGGTTAATGCCTTTCAAAATGGCTTTGTCGCCAACACTGGCGTGGAGGTTTTCAATCTTTAACATGATTAGCCCACTGAACCTTCTAGTGAGATGCCAAGTAGTTTCTGCGCTTCTACCGCGAACTCCATTGGCAGGTTTTTCATAACTTCTTTACAGAACCCATTAACGATTAGGCCGACGGCGTCTTCTTCGCTTAGGCCGCGTTGCAAGCAGTAGAAAAGCTGGTCTTCACTGATCTTGCTGGTGGTGGCTTCGTGTTCCACCTGCGCTGTTGGGTTTTTGCCTTCGATATACGGAAAGGTGTGCGCGCCACATTGGTCACCCATCAATAGTGAGTCACACTGGGTGTAGTTACGCGCGCCTTCGGCATTTGGCAAAATTTTGATTAAGCCGCGATAACTGTTGTTACTACGGCCCGCCGAAATACCTTTACTGATAACCGTGCTGCGGGTGTTTTTACCCACGTGAATCATCTTGGTGCCGGTGTCTGCTTCTTGACGTTTATTGGTCACAGCGACTGAGTAGAACTCACCCACTGAGTTATCGCCAGTCAGAATGCAGCTTGGATATTTCCAAGTAATGGCGGAGCCGGTTTCAACCTGCGTCCAACTGACTTTGCTGTTTACGCCACGGCAGTCCGCACGCTTGGTTACAAAGTTGTAGATACCGCCTTTGCCGTTTTCGTCGCCCGGGTACCAGTTTTGTACGGTGCTGTATTTAATCTCAGCATCGTCTAAGGCCACTAGCTCTACCACCGCCGCGTGTAGCTGGTTTTCGTCACGCATTGGCGCGGTGCAGCCTTCTAGGTAGCTCACATAACTGCCTTTGTCGGCAATAATGATGGTGCGCTCAAATTGGCCGGTGTTAGCCGCGTTAATACGGAAGTAAGTCGACAGCTCCATCGGGCAGCGTACGCCCTCTGGGATATAGACGAATGAACCGTCTGAAAACACCGCTGAGTTCAGCGCCGCGAAGAAGTTATCGCTAGTCGGTACAACCGTACCAAGGTACTTCTGCACCAACTCGGGGTGCTCGCGGCAGGCTTCTGAAATTGGGCAGAAAATAACGCCCGCTTCATTCAGCGTTTCTTTAAAGGTCGTGGCGACTGACACGGAATCGAATACCGCGTCGACTGCAACTTTCGGCGCGCCTTGTACGCCAGCCAGCACCTCTTGCTCTTTAAGCGAGATGCCAAGCTTTTCATACGTGGCCAGTAATTCTGGATCAACTTCATCCAGCGACTTAGGGCCGTCATTTAACTTAGGCGCCGAGAAGTATGAAATGGACTGGTAATCCACCTTCTCATAGTTCACGTGAGCCCATTCCGGCTCGGTCATTTTCAGCCAATCGCGGTACGCATTCAGGCGGAATTCCAACATGAATTCCGGCTCTTCTTTGCGCTTAGAAATTTCGCGAATAACGCCTTCATCTAAGCCTGGCGGCAAGCTTTCGCTTTCAATGTCAGTAACAAAACCCGCTTCGTAGTCGCGATTAAGCAACTCGTCTACGTGATCGTCGTCACTGGTTTTAGGTTTTCTATCTAGTTCTTCCATAAGCGGTACCAACTGGGTATCAAAGGAAAAGCCTTTTTCTTGCTTCCTTCGGCGCTATCGGCTCAGACCACCAACGGCCTCAAGCGGAATAACTGTGGTTTCAATGTCTTTTGCTGGGCGGCATAAGTCCGCCAGCGTTACTTTGTCGAGCGCGCTATGCACGGCGTTGTTAATCACCTGCCAATGCGTACGCACGCCGCAATCAGATTCAATGGAACAGTTACCGTCATGAACGCTACACTCGGTTAGCGCAATGGGGCCTTCTAGCGCAGCGATAATATCTGAGACCTTAACGTCCTCAGCACCGCAGCAAAGGCGATAACCGCCACCGCTACCGCGCACAGTCTCTAACAGGCCCGCTTTACTCAGCAGCTTGAGCACCTTGGCAACGGTAGCGCCACCCAAATGATGCTTCTCTGCAAGCTCGGTCGCCGAACGCAGCTGTGCCGGTGCTGCGGCCATATCGGTCAGCAGCAACACGCCATAGTCGGTGAGTTTGCCTATTCGTAACATCGTGAGTGGTAACAAAAATCTGATTAACAGGACTATTTTAGTCCTATTTTGCTGCGATCGCAAAAAAATGCTGTTCACGCACTCAAACTAACCAGCTGTCGCTTTTTTGTACAACAACAAAACCCTTTGCATTAGTTTGCGCCTCTTGCATTCAGAACAACGGATTGTTCTCGCAAATCACTAACTAGCAAGGGACAAGAGATGAGACTTTTAATTTTAGGGCTCGTACTGCTAAGTACGGCCTGCACAGCGCCAAGCACGAGTAACAACGACGGCAGCCGCGGCGGCAATCCACCCGCCCAAGCCGCTAGTTTTAGCGATGCGGTCGTCGCCTCCAAAGCTGACGGCACCGAGATTGCCTTTACCGCCTTCCGGCCAGAGCTAGCCGCGGGTGAAACCGCGCCATTATTGATTCACGGCCACGGCTGGGCATTGTCGCGCGTTAAGGATTTCAACCCTAGCAACCCCGTTACCGGTTTTATCCAAACCGAGATTTCCGCCGTGGTTGCCCAGCGCGCTTGGGAAGAAGGCTACTTCGTTATCAGCTTTGACCAACGCGGTTGGGGCGAGTCTGGCGGCACGGTACAGTTAATGGACCCGGACTTTGAAGGTCAAGACGTATCCAGCCTGATTGATTGGGCGGTAGAAAACTTTGGCGTCCACCTCGCCAGCGAAGGCGACGATCCCATTGTGGGTTCTATTGGCCTTTCATACGGCGGTGGCTTTCAAACCATTGGCTCAGCGGTAGACGACCGTTTTGATGCCATTGTGCCGATCATTACATGGCACGATTTACGCAATAGCTTGTTTCCGGGCGGCGTACCCAAGTCTATTTGGGCGGCATTCTTGGTGTTAGCCGGCACACCTACTTCGCAATTTTCGCTATCACCTGAGATTTACCAAGCCTTTCTAAGTGGCGCCACCACTATGAATGTTGATGAGGGCTTTATTAATAAACTCGGCAACAACAGCTTGGTGTCTTTCTGCGAAGGCCGAGAAGATGGCCGCGGCGTACCCGATGTTGACGCACTCTTTGTGCAAGGCGCGCATGACGTGCTCTTTAATATGACAGAGGCAGAAATGAACCGCGCCTGCCTTAAAAACGCCGGTAACGACGCACGCCTTGTAGTGCAACGCGACGGCCATATCGTGCCGGTTGTGCAACAAAGTGGCGAGCTGATTCTATTTGGGATGCAAGAAACCATTCACTGCGGCAACCAAGACTTTGATACCGCAGATGTGATGTACCAATTCTTGGAAGAAAAACTACGCGGCGGCACCGCCACTGGCTTGCCTGAAGTTTGTATCTCCCAAGCTGAGACCGGCCAAGCCTTTAATGTAATGCCGATTGGCGGAGATACCGCTAACGTACAAGTTGATAACGTTGTGACCGGCCTATTGGTGGAAACCGTATTGGGCTTATTACTGGATTTGGACCCCGGCACCTTGGTTGACGTGCTTACGCAACTACCCGCCGATGTAACCACCGTGGTGACCACCTTGTTAACCGGCCTTGGCAATCCCACTAAAGACTTGCCCGCTGTATTGCCGGCGCTGTTAAACGTACTGCCGCAAAACTTGATTGATGAACTACTCACCTTCCAACACTTTGCTCCCGTAGCTACCGCCGGCCCTAACCAAGCCCTCGCTGGCATTCCTACCGCTGCAATCACCTTAAGCCCAACGCTAGCGGAAACACCCTTGTCGGATCCAATCGTGTTTCTGGGTGTTGCGGTTGATCCCGCAGGCGGTGGCGGACGTTATTTGGTAAACGACCAAGTGGTGCCAGTACGCGGATTTGGCGAGCACCAGTTAAACCTTGCTGGCGTTACCGCCAAAGTAGAAGAAGGCGACCAAGTAGGCCTGGTGGTGATGCCTTTTCATACGCAATTCGTGAGTAGCTATTCACGCATACCAGAACCGGTATCCGTGTCAGGCATTGCTGCGATGCCTTTAGTAGATGACCAACAGTCTCGCTAATGCAGAGCTGTGACTAGCCATAAAAAAGGCCGCATCACGCGGCCTTTTTTAGTTGAGCTTTTGCAGCACCAAAGCTTCCAACTTTTTAGTATCAGCGGCGAAAGCGCGAATACCTTCCGACAGCTTTTCTGTCGCCATCGCGTTTTCATTAAAGCGCCAACGGAACGTTGCCTCATCAAGCTCTTCAGCCGGGTCTTGGCAATTTTTCTCTGCCCACTCTTGGGAAAGCTTAGGTTTCAGTTCTTTTTTGCATTGCTCTAAAGCATCTAAAAACTTCGGCGCAATGGTTAGCAAGTCACAACCGGCCAAGGCCTTAATTTCATCGATATTGCGGAAACTGGCGCCCATTACTTGTGTGCTAATACCGTACTTTTTGTAATAGGCATAAATGCGGCGCACAGAACGCACACCGGGGTCAGCGTCTGGCAAATAGCCGTCTACGCCTTCGGCCTTTTTGTACCAATCCAGAATGCGACCAACAAAAGGAGAGATCAGCGTAATTTGGTTTTGCGCGGCTACCTGCGCCTGCGCAAAACTGAACATAAGCGTCATATTGCAGTGAATGCCGTCTTGCTCGAGTTCTTTACCGGCTTGCAGACCTTCCCAGGTAGAGGCGACTTTGATGAGCACGCGGTCTTTGCCAAAACCCTCGGCTTCATACATATCCACAATACGGCGCGCACGCGCCACCGTGGCTTCGGTATCAAATGACAAGCGTGCGTCTACTTCTGTAGACACACGGCCTTCAATCACTTTCAAAATTTCACAGCCAAACAATACGAACAAACGATCCATCGCCCATTCAAGTTGCTCGTGTTGCTCACTACCATGTTGCTTGCCGTATTCGACCGCATCATCAATCAAATGCTGATAACGCTCATCGCTGGCAGCTGCCAAAATTAAGCTAGGGTTAGTGGTTGCGTCTTGCGGCTTATAAGCCGCCACCGCCTCGATATCACCGGTATCGGCGACGACGGTCGTTAACGTTTGCAAACTCTCGAGACCATTCATGGTCTTATCTCTTCCTATTGTTCTTCAGCCTTGGCATAAACCAAGGTTTGTGAATTTTCACGCTGTATGGTGAGCGGATATCGCCAGACTCGCTCTAACAATGCCTCGCTGATTTCAGCAGGCGCCCCAATGAATTCAATCATACCCTCATTTAGCACAAGCACCTGATCACAGGCAGTCATGGCTAAACCAATATCGTGCAAGGCCATCACAGCATGGCGCTCGGGCCGCTGCAACAACCATTGTTGCGCTGCGCTTAAACAACGATGTTGCCAACGCAAATCTAAGCCATTCAGTGGCTCATCTAGTAACAAACACTGTACCGCCTCTGGGCTAGCATTGAGCTGCGAAAATACCCTAGCCAGATGAACTCTTTGTTGCTGCCCACCAGACAAGGTAGAAATTGCACGTTCAGCCAGTTGCTCAACGCCAAATAGCTGCATCGCAGCCGTAACGGAAATTGGCTTTGCCTCTTGCGGCCCCAGTGCCGCAACCTGCTGAACGCTAAAATCAAACGCCACCGTATTTTGCTGGTCTAACCACGCAAGCTGCATACCCTTTTGCGCGAGCGGCATATCAGCGATGAAGGCCCTGTCTAAATCAACCGAGCCAGAAGAGGCTTGCCATAGACCCGCGATAACACGCATTAAACTCGATTTACCTGCACCGTTCGGGCCTATTACACCCAACAACTGCCCAGCTGGCAGGTCAAAACTGATGTCTTGCAACAGCTTCCTTTGTGACTTCTCTAATGTGATATCGGCAACAGAAAGCATTAACCAATACCTCGCTGTCGCCATACGCCATTACGCACGACCAATAGCCACAGAAAGAAAGGTGCACCAACTAAAGCGGTAATAACGCCAATCGGCAACTCTGCCGGAGAAATGATTGTGCGTGCCAAGGTATCCGCCAATAGCAAGAAACTAGCGCCACAAGGCAGAGCAAGCGCCAACAACGGCACATGCGCAGGGCCGCGCCAGAGCCTCAACATATGCGGCACAACCAGTCCCACAAAGCCAATCATGCCGGTAAACGCGACGACTATTCCCGCCACTAAGGCAACTGAAATAAGTAGCTGTCGTTTAACTGCAGTAATACCTACGCCAGCGCTGTGAGCAGCCTCATCTCCTAGCGCCATGAAATCCAATTGACGAGCCAACCTGAACCACAGCAGTGCAGCCATGGCGAGGGCCACACTAATAACCGTCAGCGACGCAGGCGTGGCACGCGCCAAACTTCCTAAATTCCAGAACAACAGTTCACGCGTAGCTAAAGGGTCAGCTACCACCAACAATGCCCCGACTATCGCCATAGCCAAAGCATTCAGGGCTAAGCCACATAGCACAACGGCCGTGTTTTCCTGCCAGCCAAAACGCTCACTAAGCAATAAAATCAAGGCCGAAAAACCTAGGGCACCTGCCGCTGCACCAAAGGGCAATATCCATGTTAGGTCGATATCCGGCCATAGCAGTCGCGCCGGTAACACCACACAAGCCGCACCTGCCGCCGCGCCCGCACTAATCCCTAGCAAGCCCGGTTCTGCCAATGGGTTACGCAACAAGCCCTGCAACATCACACCTGCCGCGGCTAAGGCGGCGCCAACTAGCACCGCCATTAATACACGCGGAAAACGGATTTCCCACAACACCAAGCTATCTGTAGACCAAGCAAAACCGGAGGCGCCGAGCGATAACGCTAGCGGAATAAGTAACAGTAAAAACAGCCAAGGAAGTAAACGCATAAACGCAGTGTGCTAAAAAAGAAAAGGCCCAGCAATGCTGGGCCTTGATTTAAGTATTAGTTTTTTCGCTACTGCGCTTCAACCACGTAGCTCGGTACGTTAGTTGGCGCATTCTCGGCTGTGGTATTTACCAGCGGCAGCTCTACCGTACCGGTAATAGTTACCTGACTTGGTGTTGCCGCTGCCATCCCTAAGAATGCATAGTTACCAGCATAAAGCGCCAAGCCAACAGTGTCTCCGGGATGTAAGCGAGCACTCACGCCAAACAACCGGCCTTGAGGGTCAGCAGTAGAACTGTTATTGACCACATCCGTACCCGTACCACGCATGGTTTGTGGGTGGTAACCCGCACCTAATGGGTAATAACCACCTAAGTTCGCATCGCCCGGGAACATACGCGGGTTGAGCTTAGGAAAGTCACTGGTGCTTGGAGGCAGCTCTTGAGCCGCAGCCGCGGCAGCTGAAGATGGGAATACGCGAATAGGCGCCGCTTGGAAGTGCAGCAACTCTTCCGGATTGGAAGCGTCGCAGTTCGTTGGGCTGTTATTGCCGTCAAACTGCGTGTCGTCTGGATCTAGGTTACAACGCTTCACATAAACACCCGCGTAAACAATGTCATCCACGGCTGTATTAGGCCGGTCAACCGTAAGGTGAACCAATGGAATACCTGCCAATACCTCACCATTTGGATCCGTAGCCGTATACAACTCAGCGGGGGTAATTTGCGGTGTGGCCGCGGCGGTCGTACCGGTAATCACGGTGACACCTGCAGGCATATTGAAAGGTGCCAATTCAGCACTTTGCGCATCTAAATACTGGCTATGACCTAGCGGCGCACTGGCTACCGAATCAAACACCACGCCTTCGCGAGACCACTGGTAACCCACATCGGCATCATTGGTGCCGTTATAGAACGGGTCCGACTCATCTAGTGTGAGGTCTGGGTCAGCATTGGTCTGAGTAATACATACTGTTGGGAAATGCGTTTCCGGGAAAGCTGTAACCGTCGCCTCAGCTTGAGAGCCATCTGGCAACAAGCGTTGGCGCGTGTGAAAGTTCATCCACTGCTGTAACACTTCTACCATGTTGTAACGAACCGGGTTGCCATCGCCATCCACACCACAGTGGACGATCTCGTCTAGATACATGGCTTGGTTTTGGCCCGCGTACTGACGAGGAATGGCACTTGGTGGCAGAGGATTATTCGCATCGTTCGGGAATGGATGGCCCGAGGTTTGCTGTAGTAGACGCACATCGGCAATGCCTGCATCTTCAAAACAGCGGGCATTGTCATAACCTTCGTTGTAGTTGAACAAGGTGTCGCCGTAGCCCTGAATCATAAATAAGTTGGCACGCGGAGCGCGCCGTGTAACCGTCATATGCACTGGGGTTTCTGATGCAGTGGCCGCTTGCAACGATTCAGGATCCTGGTGCACGTCAGCGTTGCTACCAGCGTTGTACTTACCGCTGTAATAACCCTGATTGTCGTTACACCATGCCGCTGGCCCCTTTGAGCCTAACTGACGCGCATTACTCACTGATACTTGGTGATCTTTGTTGTGCGGGTTGTCATCCGGTTGGGTATTTGCACCGTTAGATTCCGTACGCGCTTGCGTTAACAACTCGGGTAGCGGCTCACCGTTACCACCGCCAAGACCGGGACTGGTGCCAGCAAACTGGTTCATCACCTCAATCCAGAGGAATTTAGGCGTGTCGTTAGGATGTAGAGAAAAACGTAAATCATGCCAAGTACCCATTGGCATGATGGCATCTACACGCGTATCAATACTTTGCGCCAAGAACTGGAAGCCGCCGCCGTAGCTATAACCCACTGTAGCAAGCGATACGTCATCGTCGTAGTCGTCCAAACGCGTACCATCGTCAGTCGCAATAAGTGACGCACCCCAGTTATTTTCACCGTTGAATGCAGTCGCACAATTATTGGCATCGACCTCGTTGTTTTGAGCGGCTGTGGCAGCCTCTAACGGCGCATCGGCACGCAGGTGACAGATTGCCCAGTCCACTAAGCGAATGAAATCAAAGCCTTCTAGGTTTGGTGACAAAATACCAATACTGTCACCGCTCACCTCGTTATCTTTGCTGCCAGATTGGTTAGAACCACCAAAGCCACGTTGAGTGTAGC
>JAPPPA010000066.1 GCA_028817755.1 Gammaproteobacteria bacterium
TAGCTGCACAGTAAGCGCTATTACCCGGCCAAGCGATTTGCCCATACAAACTACTGATATTGACGATATAACCTGTATCACGCTCAAGCATCTGCGGCAGCACCGCATGCGTGCCGTAAACCACACCCCAGAAGTTAATATCCATTAACCACTCAAGGTCTTGATAACGCATGTCTTGCGCCTTTTGCAGTAAGGCCACACCCGCATTATTAATAATGACGTCAACCTGGCCGTAATGCGCAATGGCCTTCTTCGCGAATTCTTCAACAGAATGGCGATCGGCCACATCGAGCTTCTCACTAATAACTGGGGTGTTCAGTGAATCAGCCGTGCTTTGTAAACCAGCCTCATCCCAGTCCGCCAAGGCTAACTTGGCGCCTTTGCTAGATAACAACTCGGCCAAAGACTTACCAATACCAGAACCAGCGCCGGTGACCAGTGCAACTTTATTTTGCAGCGAATACATCAATCGTCTCCTACTTAATTATTAGGTTGCCTTCCCATACTAACAGCATGAGATTTGTCTCACTTATGACAACCAGTGTTTTCAATTTGACATCTGACAACACCTTGTGTCAATATTTTTGACTATGGATGTTGTCACACAAGCAAAAACTACCAGCGTTCCCGGCCGCATGTACCGTGGCGAAAGCCATGCTGCACGCAAAAAAGAACGCCAAGACAAGCTTTCAGCTGCCGCCTTAGAAATCATCGGTACCGAAGGTTTTAAAGCGGCCACGGTGCGTAAGGTATGTCGCGAGGCAGGCCTCACCGAGCGCTACTACTACGAAGCGTTTGGTAACGCCCAAGGCATGCTTAAGCTAGTTTATGAACAACAAATTGGCCGCCTTGCCAGCACGCTTTACGAAGCCGTGAACTCGGTTGAACAAACCCCAACAGCCATGGCAGAAGCCGCCTTAACCAGCTTATTTGGCGCGATTAAAAAAGACCCTCGCATGGCGCGGGTGATCTACATCGAAATTGTAGGTGTGAGCGAAGAGCTGGATGAGGTCTACCGAAAAGGCCAACGCCGTTTCGATGAGTTATTGGTAAAGCTATCAAAACCACTTTATCCAGAAGAGAACACTGCTGATCTAGACGACTTGCTGATGGCGAGCGCCTTAGTCGGCGCCATTACCCAAGTTTCCCGCGACTGGGTGCTAGCGAATTTTGACCGCAGCATCACCGCACTCGTAAATAACATGATGGCCCTCGTTGTCGGCGTCATCACTCACCTACAAACCCGCAGACCTGCCCGTTAGGGAGGAGCAAACCATGAACATGCCTACTTCGCCATTCGGCGTTACTCAATCTTTTAACCCTGCCACTGGCGAAAGCCTTGGCGGCATTCCAAATACCAATATGGATGCCTTCCCGCAGTTGGTTACAGAAGCGCGTGAAGCGCAAAAAATTTGGGGCAACATGTCGTTTGCTACGCGTCGCAAGCACATTGAAAAAATGCGTCGTTACATTGTTGATAACGGCGACAAAATTGCCGGCGTGATTAGTGCCGAAAACGGCAAAACTCGCCAAGATGCCTTAGTGACAGAAGTTATTCCTTGCTCACTCGCCTGCGCTTGGTACGGCAAAAACGCGGCCCGTATTCTTAAGCCAGAAAGCCGCTCTGCTGGCAGCATTATCTTTATGCAAAAACACAGCCGCGTAGTGCACCTGCCATTGGGCGTAGTCGGCATCATCAGCCCTTGGAACTACCCGCTTTCAATCCCGTTCGGTGAAGTGATTATGGGCCTAATGGCCGGTAATGCCGTCATGCTAAAAGTAGCAGCAGCGACTCCGCTGGTTGGCCAAGTGATTGACGATATTGTGAGCGCAGGTGATTTACCGAAGGGACTATTCACTCACGTAGTCGGCTCAGGCGGTGCGGTATCAACCGCCATGTTTGATAACCGTTTCGACAAAGTATTCTTTACCGGCTCAGTACCCACCGGTAAGCAACTGATGGCACAAGCCGCACCTACGCTAACACCGCTTTCACTAGAACTCGGCGGCAAAGACGCCATGGTTGTGTTGGAAGATGCTGACCTAGAGCGCGCCACCAACGGTGCTATGTGGGGCGGTTTCCAAAACGCTGGCCAGAGCTGTGCTGCGGTAGAGCGTATTTACGTGCACGCAAAAGTGTACGACGAGTTTATGGCGCTAATGAAAGCCAAAACCAAGGCACTACGCCACGGTGTTGGTACCGAGCCGGGCAAAACCGACATCGGCTGCATGACCACCGAAAAACAACTGCAAACCGTACAACATCAGCTGCAAGACGCCGTTGAAAAAGGCGCGGTAATTGAAGCGCAATCACATGCGGTTGGCGACACTGAAAATGGTCTATTCCACCCTGCCACGCTTATCAGCAACGTTGATACCAGCATGGAAGTGATGGTTGAAGAAACCTTCGGCCCAATCTTGCCGGTAGAGAAATTCGACAACATTGACGATGCCATCGCCCGTGCCAACGACTGCAGCATGGCCCTTACCGCTTCTGTATGGGGCAACAAAGGCGCTCATGAAGTGGCTGAAAAACTGGTTGCTGGCGTAGTTGCGGTAAACGACCACCTGATGACTCACGGCATGAGTGAAATGCCTTGGGGTGGCCCGAAAGAGTCTGGCCTTGGCCGTACTCACGGCCCAGAAGGCCTACTAGAAATGACTCGCACCCAAGGTATTACTTGGGACCGATTCAAAGGTAAGCGCAACCTCTGGTGGTATCCGCAAGACGAAAACAGCTACGCCGCACTACAAGCCGCGTTAGTTATGGGTAACACACGCAACCCCATTACCTTTATTGCCTCTGCGTTCAAAGTCATGCCAGCCATGATCAAAGGCATGCTGAGCACCTGGAAGCCTTAGCGGTATACAGAGTCAACTTTTTGGCACGAAGGGACGGTGTGCGGGAGCCTTTTAGCTAATAAAATAGGATCTCTGCGGAATTTCTCGCGTTACTTGGCAAGGCACAGCACGCGGCTAATGCTTATTGCCTTAGCAAGTGCTGTAACGCCGATCAAGTGACGCGAGAAAACCGCCCGAAGGGGCTTTCCATCGCTCCCGTAATCTGCGTTACAGCCAATTGCTTTAGAGCGCTAAAGCGGCTTGCCTGCGCCTTGATTCCAGAAGCGATGGAAAGCCAGAGACCTGTTTTATTAGCTAAAAGGCTCCCTTCCCTTCTTTGTTTTAGACTAAGTAAAACTTCTTCAAAGGAAACGCCATGAAATTCGGCATTATTGTTGGCTCCATGCAAAACGACTCTGGCAGCGCCAAAGTCGGCCGCTACTGCGCAGAACAACTCCAAGCAAACGGCCACAGCAGCTACACGCTAGACCTAGGTGCCAACCCACTGCCGATGTGGGACAACAGCATCTGGAAAGGTGACGAAGACTGGAAAGCCACACTCGGCCCTATTTCAGACGAGCTAGAAAGCTGCGAAGGTTTCGTTGTAATCAGCCCCGAATACAATGGCATGGTGCCGGCCGCGCTGAAGAACTTCTTCCTCTGTTTTGGCAACAAAGTACTCGGCCACAAACCCGCTCATATTGTTGCGGTATCAGCAGGCATCGGCGGCAGCTACCCCATCGCCGAACTGCGCATGCGCAGCTACAAAAACTGCCGTATTTGCTTTACCCCAGAACACACTATTGTTCGCCACGTAGGCAGCGTCTTGAATACCGGCGGCAAGAACGACACCGAGCAGCAGCAACGTACGGTTGAGCGCTTGGATTACGGTTTAGACGTATTAGCTGAATACACTAAGGGTTTGGCAGGTGTTCGCGCGAGTGGTGTGATTGACCATGAGCGGTTTGGGAATGGGATGTAACTAACGGCCGGATTGGTTGGTGGTTGTTTCGGGCCTACTTTTTGAGGGTTCGCTGGTGGTGGTTTCGGCCTCTGGTGGTTTTACTCGCTTTCGGTGAGATTGCACTAAAGGCCGAGCTACTTTTTTCTTTGGCAAAAAAAGTAGCCAAAAATGCCACACCCTGCCGCACAGCCGCTTCGCGGTTCCTTGCGCTTCTCGCGAATTTTGGCGGTCGCGGAAACTCGCTGCGCTCAAACAAGCCGCTCCCTCAATCCAAAATTCACTGCGATGCTCAGCTGTGCAGAAGGGGCCTACTTAGAAACATCTCACGCTACGTG
>JAPPPA010000167.1 GCA_028817755.1 Gammaproteobacteria bacterium
ATCGGGAAATGCAACTGAGCTGTTTTTGCCATTTTACAGGGCAAGGCAGCGCGAGTGCGGCATGGTTATTCCATGTAAGCGAGCGCTAACGCTGCCATGTGAAATGGCAAAAACAGCCCAAAGGGTTGCGCAGCAAGGCTTTCAGCTCTTTGTTGCGCTTCGCTTACATGGAATAACCATGCGGCACTCAGCGCGCCTCAATCTGAAAACCTTGCTGCACAACTCAATTGTATTTCCCAATCAGAGCTTCCTTAATGGCAGAAATTAATCTCGATACTATCCAAAGTGTGATGGGTTTTGATTACGGCCGCCGCCGTATTGGTGTGGCTGTGGGGCAAACCATTACAGGAACCGCCAGCCCGCTACCGGTAGTGCAATGGCAGCAGTCATTGCCGATGGCAGAATTAGAAAAAGCCATTAAAGAATGGCGCCCGCAATTGTTACTCGTTGGCTTGCCGTTGTTAATGGACGGCGGTTGGCAGGAGATGGCGAGTGAGGCCTTGGGCTTGGCTCGCAAACTCGATGGCTTAGGCAAAATACCAGTGATGATGGTGGATGAACGCAATAGCTCGCAGCAGGCCGATGCCATTTTTAAGGAAATGCGCCAATCCGGCCAAGTGCGTAGAAAAGACGCTAAACAACAAGACAGTGTGGCCGCGCGAATTATTGTGGAGCGCTGGCTTCAGCGTGTGGCGCCGGCTTTGTCGCTGGAAGATGCCGCGGCTATTCGAACCTCAATGCAGCCACTCTAGCCTCGGAATCGGGGCTTGGCGTAGCGGCTGGCTATGAGACAATAGTCGCCATGAGCAATACATCGCTACCTCAATACAACGCCGAACAATTGTTGGCGCAGCCGCTTGTAGACTTATGCGAGCAGTTGAAGCAACAAATCTCTAGCTATTACGCAGACGAGCCACCTGTGTTGGTGGGCATTCATCGTGGCGGCTTTTATTTGGCCGAGTGGCTGCATGCCTCGTTAGGGTTGAATGAGCCAGTAGGCGGTCTTGATATTAGTTGGCACCGAGATGATTTACGCGCCAGTAGTGTAAGCCCGCATGTAAAACCGACCCGTTTGCCGGTCGATATTGATGGGCGTGAGGTGCTGCTCATTGATGATGTGCTGTATACCGGCCGCACCATCCGCGCGGCTTTAAATGAGTTGTTTGATTATGGCCGCCCAGCGGCGGTGCGCTTGGCGGTTTTGGCTCAGCGTAGTGGGCGTGAATTGCCTGTAGCAGCAGACTTTGCTGCCTGTGAGTTCGAGTTGCCTAGCCAGCAAGAGCTGAAGCTGCTCGCCACGGCGAAACAGCAGCTATTGCCAGTAGAAAACTGGCAATGGGAATGTGTGGATAAAGAAGAAGACGAATAATGACAGCTACGCAGGTTAACGAGCACGGTCAGTTAACACACCTTTTACAGCTAGAAGGTTTGAGTAAGGCTCAAATCCTACAAATTTTAGATACGGCGGCTAGCTTCTTTAATCCGCAAGACGGCAGCATTGTTAAAAAGCCAGTACTACGTGGTCGTACGGTCGCCAATTTATTCTTCGAGCCTAGTACTCGTACTCGTAGCACTTTTGAATTAGCGGCGAAAAAGCTTGATGCCGATGTGCTCAACTTAGACATCGGTACCTCGGCAACGACTAAGGGCGAAAGCCTGTTAGACACGCTACAAACCTTACAGGCCATGCACATTGATATGTTTGTGATTCGCCATAAGGAAAATGGCATTCCACAATATTGTGCTGATCAGGTTGGCCCGCGCACAGCGATTTTGAATGCGGGTGACGGTAACCGTGCGCACCCGACGCAAGGTTTATTGGATGCATACAGTATTCGCAAACATAAGGGCGACTTTGAGAACCTAACGGTCACCATTGTTGGTGACATTCGTTTCTCTCGTGTGGCGCGCTCACAAATTGCCGTACTCAATACCTTGGGTGTGAAAGAGCTGCGTATTGCTGGGCCTGACAATCTGCTGCCAGAAAATGCGGATGATTTAGATGTGGTGGTGCATCGCAACTTGGATGACGCCGTTCGTGATGCCGATGTAGTGATCATGCTGCGGGTACAGAAAGAGCGTATGGACAGCGATTTAATCCCAACGACAGACGCCTATTTTGCTGAGTGGGGCTTAACCAAAGAGCGCCTCAAATTAGCGAAACCGGATGCCATTGTGATGCATCCGGGGCCGATGAATCGCGGTATTGAGATCGCTTCGGATGTGGCTGATGGCCCACAATCGATCATTTTAGACCAGGTTACTAACGGTATTGCCGTACGTATGGCGGTGATGAGCCTGATCATGTCTGGACGAAATTCAGGCTAAAAAGGCCTTTGAATTAACCGATCGGCAGTTTTTTGAACCATTAGTCGGGAAATTACTGGCATATGGCAAATTTATTGCGCATGCTTAGTTTTACTATGGCGCAAGCGCTGAATGGTTAACATCTTGCAATTGCGATCGGGGGTCTTGGTTGCGAGAGCAGCTTATATGGATATATCGGCAGGGGTGCCGGAATGGATGGGGTAGCCGCTTTTTTTTCAGCATTGGTACCAAGTAACGTACCAATAATGATTACTGCGATTCTAGCAATCGCGGTAGGCGGGATTCTGTGTGCGACTACACGTGGCGCACGTGTCGGCGTGCTCTTTCTTCAAGCCACGGTGTTTCTCTCTATTTATTTAGCTGGGCGTTATATGACGCTCGAGTCTGCTACGCCGAGAGCTGCTTACACTTGGGGGTTGATTACTAGCATTGGCGTTTTGTGTGCGCCGATTGCGTTATACCACTATGTAGCTTATTTGGTGGATGTTGCTCAAGAGCGACGGCTGTTCATTGTCTTTAACTGGTTATTTGCGATTTTTATGGTCGTATTGAACTTGATGAGCGGCTTTTTGTATTCCGGAGTAACGCTTTACGAGTTTGGTTATGTACCGCAATACACCGAATGGGGAAGAGTGACGTCTGCTTGGACGTTGATGGTTATTGCAGTTGTATTCTTAGACTTTAGCTTGCAATACCGTGGTGCTGCTGCCGGCAGTTTACGGCGCCACAGAATTCGTGCCTTCTTTATGGCTCAATTGTGGATCTTTCCTCTCTACGTTGATTCGATTGCATCACACAACACACCCATGCCTCAACTGGGTTGGGTGGCAGTCTTCATTTATGTGTCTCAAATGGTTCGAGCGGTAGCACGTTATCGCTTGGTGGATATCACCCCAGCTTTTGCGGCGCAAAAAGTATTAGACACGGTTAGTGAGTCTATTTTGGTATTGGATGCCGAAGGCGAAGTGCGCGTTGCCAACACCTCGGCGGCGGAGTTGTTAGGCCGCAGTGTGGACGTATTGGTTGGTGCCTTGGCAGAAGGGTTGTTGCCGCAGTTGCGTAAGTCGGAGTTAGATCGTGCGTTAGGTTCTGCCGAGGGGGGTAAGGTCGAACAAGAATTTGAGCTGAGCACTCAAGGCCATATGCGAGTCATGGCAATGCATGTTTCTCGCTTGCAAGGTCAAGGAATTGAAGGCGGTTATGTTTGCTCACTGCGTGATGTTAGCCGCCAAAAACAAGTTGAACGTCAACTTCGTTATGAAAGCTTGCATGACGGTTTAACCGGCTTACCAAATCGTGTGGCTTTTCAAGCTCAACTTGAGTTCCAGCTGAAGGAACAGGCGGGTGAAGTTGAAGTGGCGGTGTTGTTTATTGACCTGAACGACTTCAAGAAAATTAATGACACCTATGGCCATCGCGCGGGTGATGATGTGTTGGCAACTGTGGCGCGGCGCTTGCAACGTGCTTGCCCAGAAGAAAGTTTAGTTTCGCGTTTAGCGGGTGATGAGTTTGCGGTGCTACTGCATAGTGGTGACGACGCTGAACAGGCCGCAACCGATATTTCAGAGTCTCTCGCCGAGCCAGTCAGTATTGAGCACGGCAACATTAATGTCAGTGCCAGTATTGGTATCTCGCATGCGGGCGGTGACAGCAAAGAATCCGATTCAGCGTTGGCATTATTGAAAGATGCTGACTACGCGATGTACAAGGCCAAGAGTCAGGGCGGTGGTTTTCAGGTATTCGATCGCAGCATGCGCGGCAAAACCGCGGCGCGTGCGGTTTTGGAAGGCGCGTTACGTGAGG
>JAPPPA010000284.1:0-10444 GCA_028817755.1 Gammaproteobacteria bacterium
CGGTATCCAACTATAAGGCGGGAGTAGACATGCTTGAGATTGCGTTAGGTGTAGCCTTTTTCACCGCCATTGTTCTAGTGTTGGTGATGATCATTTTGGCTGCCAAAGCAAAATTGGTAGCCAGTGGTCCTGTTACCATCACCATCAACGGTGAGAAAGAAATTTCAGTTCCTGCTGGCGGCAAGCTTCTTGGCGCCTTGGCAGAGCATCAACTATTTGTATCTTCAGCTTGCGGCGGTGGCGGTACCTGCGCCCAGTGTAAGGTGAAGGTTCATGAAGGCGGCGGATCTATTCTGCCAACAGAAGACTCACACATCACCAAACGTGAAGCCGCTGAAGGCGATCGTTTGTCGTGTCAGGTTGCTGTGAAGCAAGACATGAAGATCGAAGTGCCAGAAGAAGTCTTCGGTACTAAGAAGTGGGAATGTACGGTTCGCTCAAACGACAACCAAGCTACCTTTATTAAAGAGCTTGTGTTGGAGCTACCTGAAGGTGAAAACGTTGATTTCCGTGCCGGTGGTTACATTCAGATTGAATGCCCAGCGTACGATATTGAGTACAAGACCTTCGACGTAGAAGAGCAGTACCGCCCAGATTGGGATCATTTCGACATTTGGCGCTATCGTTCAATCGTAAAAGAGCCAGTGATTCGTGCTTACTCAATGGCCAACTACCCAGAAGAGAAGGGCATCATCATGCTCAACGTGCGTATCGCTACGCCGCCTCCTGGTGCGGGTCCTGAAATTCCTCCAGGTCAGATGTCTTCGTACATCTTTAACCTGAAGCCAGGCGACAAAGTAAACATCTCTGGTCCTTACGGTGAGTTCTTCGCTAAAGAGACTGACGCTGAGATGGTGTTTGTAGGTGGTGGTGCTGGTATGGCGCCAATGCGCTCACACATCTTTGACCAGCTTCGTCGTATTAAGACCGATCGTAAGATTTCTTTCTGGTATGGCGCACGTTCACTACGTGAAATGTTCTACGTGGAAGACTTTGACATGCTGCAAGGCGAGAACGATAACTTCGTTTGGCACGCAGCGCTGTCTGACCCACAAGAAGAAGACAACTGGGAAGGCTACACAGGCTTTATTCACCAAGTGTTGTATGACAACTACTTGAAGGATCACCCAGCGCCAGAAGACGTTGAGTTCTACATGTGTGGACCACCGATGATGAACGCCGCCGTGATCAAGATGCTTGAAGATCTTGGTGTAGAGCGCGAGAACATCCTTCTGGATGACTTCGGAGGCTAATCATGGGTACTGTAATTGCAGCTTTTATCGTGTTCGCGTTAGTAGTGGCAGGTATGGCCGTAGGTGTTATCTTTAACCAGAAGCCTATTAAAGGTTCTTGTGGTGGCATCGGCGGCGGTGAATGCGCTTGTGAGAAAGCGGGTAAGCCCGTTGGTAGTTGCGACTAATAAGCTGCGATTAAGGCCAAATATAGACCAGCAAGCTGGCACAGCACTTGCTGGTCTTATATAACTAAATAAATGTGGATGGGGAGTAACCGGTGTTACATAGCATTTCAGTAAAAGAATATATGTCGGCCAGCGTTGTCACGTTTTCACCAGATGATGACGTGTTAGACGCGATCCATACTTTGGTAGAGCGTCGCATCTCTGGTTCGCCAGTGGTAGATGGTGCTGGCAACATTGTTGGCATGCTGTCTGAAAAGGACTGTTTAAAGGTGGCGCTCGAGGCCGGCTATAACGAAGGAATGGGCGGCAAGGTAGGTGACTACATGACCGCTAACGTAGAAACCATTGATGCTGACTCCAGCATTATGGAAGTAGCTAAAGCCTTTATTGATCAACCTTATAAGCGCTTCCCTGTTGTAGATGAGGAAGAGCGTTTGGTAGGCCAAATCTCGCGAGCTGACGTATTGCGTGCAATCGAAAAGATTCGTGTGTAACGCTTAATACGTTGGCTAACGTATAAAAAGGCCCGCGTTAAGCGGGCTTTTTTATGCCTGCTATTTTTGACTAGCGTTCAGTGCCTTTTCTCTCAGCCACTGGTTAGCAGGGTCAGCATCTGAGTTTTTATGCCAGTACATATGCAGCTGAATCGGCGCGGTAGGAATTGGCAATTTGGCGATTTCTGCACCGCGTACATCACGCATTTGCTCAGCAAAGCCTCTAGGTAGCGTTACCAGATAATTTGATTCTGCGGCAATGCTGCAAGCGGCGTGATAGTGCTGACAACGTATGGCGGTATGTCTGACTAAGCTGTGTCGTTGTAAGGCGTAATCCACCACGGTTGGGCCGGAAGGCCTTGCAGACACCGCAATGTGATTGGCTGCCAAATAGTTTTCTTTTGAGGGCTTTTGAATAAAGGCGTGGCTAGCGTTCCCAAATACACAAAACTCATCGGTGACTAATGGCGCTTGCATAATGTCAGTGCCGGTAGCTAGGGGCACATCGACTATTAAATCTATATGTCTTCGCTCTAATTCTCGGGCCATGTTTTCACGTTGAAAGGCCACGCTCGACATTCTGATATTTGGAGCACCTTGGGTATTTTTAACCAGCTTGGTCAGTAGTAGCGATTCAAGCGCTTCACGTGCGCCAATTACAAACTGTTGATCAGATTTACTTGGATCAAAGCTCAAGCGGCTACTTTGGATAGCGTCCAATTCGCTGAGTGTTGCAAGCAGGCGCGGGCCGATTTGCTGTGCTAGGCGAGTGGGCTGCATTTGTCTGCCGTCCCGTGTAAATAACGGGTCTTCATACTGTTCGCGTAAACGTTTCAGGCTGTGGCTGACTGCAGATTGGGTAATGAATAAGTGCTCGCTGGCGCGGCTAATGCTGCGGTTCTCGTATATCGCTGCAAATACTTTTAGTAGGTTTAAGTCCATCAGAATAAACAATGAATGAAATTAATAAAAATATATTAGAAATAATCATTTCATTCATTAAAAGCTCTGTTTTACAGTGCTGAAAACGTTAGGAGACAGTCATGGATTTTCAACACTCAGCGCAAACGCTGGATTACCAAAAACGTATCCGTAAGTTCATTAAAGAACATATCGAGCCGATTGAGCACCAGTACTACTTAGAAATCATTGCTAAGAAAAACGCAGGTGATTGGAAAAACTGGGAAGTTCCAGCAGAGCTTGAAGCACTTAAGCAAAAAGCCAAAGCCGAAGGTCTATGGAATCTGTTCTTGCCTGATAGCGGCCTAGCCGCTGGCTTGAACAATGTTGATTACGCACCGCTAGCGGAAGAAATGGGGCGCAGCTTTATCGCGCCGGTTGTTTTCAACTGCAACGCGCCAGATACCGGCAACATGGAAGTACTGTGGAAATACGGTACCGACGAACAAAAAGAACAATGGTTGAAGCCGCTAATGGACGGCACCATTCGTTCTGCATTCTGCATGACCGAGCCCGATGTGGCGTCTTCTGATGCCACCAATATGGAAGCAACGGCGGTTATTGATGGTGACGAGATAGTACTTAACGGTAAGAAGTGGTTTGCCACTGGTATCGGCCACCCAGAGTGCAAAACCCTGATTGTGATGGCGTTAACGGATGAGAACGCCGATCGTCACCATCGTCACAGCATGGTGTTGGTACCAATGGATACAGCCGGTGTTGACCTGCAACGCATGTTGCCAGTGTTCGGTGAATACGACGAGCCATTCGGTCACGGCGAAGTACATTTCAACGATGTGCGCGTCCCGGTATCTAACTTTATTGTTGGTCCGGGCAAAGGCTTTGAAATTGCTCAAGGTCGTTTAGGCCCAGGCCGTATTCACCACTGCATGCGTTGTATTGGTGCTGCTGAGATGGCGCTGAAATTGATGATTGAACGCGGCATGCAGCGTGTTGCTTTCGGTAAGCCGATTATTCACCTAGGCGGCAACCGCGAAAAGATTGCTGACTTCCGTATGGCGATTGACCAAGCACGCTTACTGACGCTGTCGGCGGCATGGAAAATCGACAAAGTTGGAGCGTTAGCGGCATTGACCGAAATTTCCGCCATTAAAGTCATCGCGCCCAATGTGTTGCAGCAGGTGATTGACGAAGCTATTCAAATGTTTGGTGCTGCCGGTGTTAGCCACGACACGCCATTGGCAACCATGTATGCCTATGCCCGTACCTTGCGTATTGCTGATGGCCCAGATGCGGTGCACCGTGGCATGGTGGCAAGACTGGAATTGGCTAAATACCGTCACCTTGCTAAGAAGTAAGCGGAAGAGGCATGAATAACAGAATATTTATTACCGGCGGTGCATCGGGCCTCGGCCGTGCGATTGCTGAGCGTTGGGCGCGCGAAGGTTGGCGTGTATGCATTGGCGACATTAATGACGAGCGTGGAGCAGAAACCGTTGCTGCCATTAATGAGCTTGGCGGTGAAGGCCGCTACGAACGTGTAGACGTGACCCAAGAAGCGCAAATCCAATCGGTAGCAGACAAACTTGTGGCTGAATGGGGCGGGGTAGATATTGTCGTAAACAATGCCGGCATTGCTACTGGCGGTCGTATTGAAAACCACAAGGTTGAAGACTGGTTGGCAGTGCTGGATATCAATGTGGTTGGTTTAGCGCGTGGTTGCAAAGTATTCACGCCAATCTTTAAAGCCCAAGGGCATGGATATTTCCTTAATACGTCTTCAATGGCGGGGTTGATTCATCCGCCTGCCATGGCGAGTTACAACGCTAGTAAGGCGGGTGCTGTGGCACTGTCTGAAACCTTGGCGATTGAGTTGTCGCAAGACAATATCGGTGTTTCTGTCATTTGCCCATCATTCTTCAAAACCAATTTGGAAGAGTCGCTACGTACCGATGACCAAGAAATTCGCGTGATGATGTCTAAGTTGTTTAAGTACGCCAAACTCACTGCTGATGATGTGGCTGAGGCTTGTTTTGTGGCGGTGAAGAAAAAACGTTTCCACGTTATTCCGCTGTATCAGGATCGCCTGATCTTTAACCTCAAACGCGTGCTGCCGTTTAAACAATATGCTGACATGATGATTAAGCGCACGGTGGGGAGGTACAACAAAAAATGAGCAAAGGCATTATTGATGTCGGTGGTGCCGTCCGCGAAGGCGAAGAGCTGGATATTGCTGCCGTAGATGCATGGTTAAAACCACACGTAGCTGGCCTAGAAGGGCAGGCCGAAGTTACTCAATATTCCGGCGGTGCTTCTAACTGGACTTATCGCCTTGAATACCCAAGTCACGATCTAATTTTGCGCCGTGGGCCAGCCGGTACCAAAGCGAAAGGCGCCCACGATATGGGCCGTGAATTCAAAGTGCAGTCAGCACTGAAGCCGGTTTTCCCATACGTGCCTGCCATGCACGCGTTCTGTGAAGACGACTCTGTGCTTGGTACCGACTTCTACGTAATGGATCGCCTAAAAGGCATCATTCCGCGTGCGAATATGCCGCGCGAGTTAAACCTAACGCCTGAAACTACCCGTGAAATTTGCATGAGTGTGATCGACAAATTTGTTGATTTGCACAAGGTGGATTATCAAGCCGCTGGTTTAGAAGCCATTGGTAAAGGCGATGGTTACTGTCGCCGTCAGATCGATGGTTGGAGCGCCCGCTACCAGAAAGCCAAAACTTGGAACGTGCCGTCGTTCAAAAAGGTGATGCGCTGGTTAGACGACAACTGCCCAGACGATATTGCTACCTGCGTGATCCACAACGATTACCGTTTCGACAATGTAGTGCTAAACCCGGATAACCCAGCCGAAGTTATCGGCGTGTTGGACTGGGAAATGGCGACCTTGGGCGATCCGTTAATGGATTTAGGCAACAGCTTGGCCTATTGGGTGCAGGAAGATGATGACTTCCTTATTAAAGCCATGCGTCGCCAGCCGACTCATTTGCCGGGCATGTTAACGCGCCAAGAGGTGGTGGATTATTATCTAGAGAAATCCGGCTTACAGCCTGAAAAATGGGCGTTCTATGAAGTGTATGGTCTGTTCCGTCTAGCCGTGATTTTGCAGCAAATTTATTACCGCTATCACCACAAGCAAACCCGTAATCCAACTTTCAAGAATTTCTGGATTATGGTGAATTACTTGAATTGGCGCTGTAAGAAGCTGATTAAAAAGGCGGGCTAAATGGGCGCTATTTACCTCATTCGCCACGGTCAGGCTTCGTTTGGTAAAGCCGACTACGACAATCTGTCGAAAACAGGCTTAAAACAGCCGGTGGTTCTGGGTGAGTCGCTAAAAGACCGAGTGCCGCAGTTAGACGCGGTTCAAATTGGCAGCATGAAACGCCATCGCCAAACCGCCGAAGGTTGCCTACAAGGCATGGATAACAACACCGGCTGGGTGATCAATGCTGGTTGGAATGAATATGATCACGAGCAAGTGATTGAACGCTACAAGCCTGCCTACAAAAACAAAGTGTTGATGAAGGCTGACCTAGCCAAAACGTTAAATCCACGCCGTGAGTTTCAGAAGATGTTCGCCGCAGCGATTGAGCGTTGGTTAAGCAATGAATACAGCGACGAATACACTGAAACATGGCAGCAATTTCAAGAACGCGTGTTGAAGGCGCTAAATGATCTACGAGAAAGTCTGGGCCCGTCTAAAACGGCCTTTGTCTTTACCAGCGGTGGGCCTATTTCAGCTGTTGCGCAGCATTTGCTGCATATTAGTGACGACGATATTTTTAAGCTGAACTGGACCTTGGCTAACTGCGGCATCACCAAAATTATCTATAGCGATCGTGGCATGTACTTGTCATCGCTAAATGAACACAGCGCCTTTGAGGGCGCACACCAAAACTTAATTACTTACCGATAAAGAAGAACATGAGCAAAAATATTCTTATCACTGGCGCCAGCTCTGGCTTGGGCGCAGGTATGGCTAAAGAACTGGCGGCGAAAGGGCACAACCTAGCATTGTGCGCGCGCCGCACTGAGCGGCTTGAGGCTCTACAAGAAGAGCTGCTAGCGATTAACCCTAATATCTCCGTTTTCGTGCGTGCACTTGATGTCACCGCATTTGATGACGTATTCACTGTGACCAATGCGTTCGATAAAGACTTTCAAGATGCCACGGGCAAAGGCGTTGAGCGTTATATCGCCAATGCGGGGATTGGCGCAGAAGGCGAAACGGTGGGTAAAGGCAAATTTGCTCAGAATAAACGCATCATCGATATCAACTTCACGGCGGTGTTGGCGCAAGCTGAAGCGGCCATGGCACTGTTCCGAGAAAGTGGCAAAGGCCATTTGGTGATTGTCTCTAGCATGAGCGCAATGCGCGGCCAGCGTGGCATGTTGGCAACCTATGCGGCAACCAAAGCTGCCGTTGCTCACCTTGCTGAGGGCATACGCGCTGACTGCATGCGTAAGCCGGGCATTAAAGTCACCACCTTGTATCCCGGTTATATTAAAACCGAGCTCACCGGCGACAACGACAAGCTGCCATTCATCATTCCGGCAGACAAAGGTTGCAAGCTACTAGTGAAAGAAATTGAAGCCGAAGTAGACGAGGCTTGTGTGCCAGCGTGGCCTTGGAAACCGGTTGGCTTTTTGATGCGAAACTTACCGTTAAAGCAGGTAGCTAAACTGAATTAGGAAATATGCCTATAAAACAAGCTTTTTCGCTTGTCTTCTAAAGGCCTGCTCCCTATAATGCGCGCCATCCTGATGCGGGGTGGAGCAGTTGGCAGCTCGTCGGGCTCATAACCCGAAGGTCGTAGGTTCGAGTCCTACCCCCGCTACCAAATTTGGACCGAAAAGGCTCCTTCTTTGTTAAGAAAGGGGCCTTTTTGTTTTTGGGCTATAGAGAATGGCAAGACGCGAGCAACATCTACTAGATATCTTGGAACCTACCGTTGAGGCGATGGGTTACGAGCTAGTGCACGTTGAGTTAATCCGTGCAAAAACCGTCATCTTGCGTTTGTACATTGATAAGCCCGACGGCGTAGGCCTAGATGACTGCTCAGCGGTGAGTGATCAGGTAAGTGGTGTGTTGGATGTGGAAGATCCCATTCAGTCTGAATACAACTTAGAAGTGTCGTCACCCGGCTGGGACCGCCCGTTAGGCAAGTTAGAACACTATGAGCGTTTTGTGGGCGAGCGTGCCGCCATTCAGCTCAGCATGGCTATGCAGGGCCGCCGTAAATTTACTGGCGAGATTGCTGCGGTAAATGGCCGTGAAATTGAATTGGTTGTTGATGGCAATACCGTTGCCGTTGACTTTGATCAAATTGAGAAAGGCCGGTTAGATCCAGCCTAAAACACTTTAGACAATGCTCAGCTTGGCTGAATAGCGTTAAGGAATCGTGAGATGAAGAAAAAGGACATGTTACTAGTGGTTGAGGCGGCCTCTGCGGAGCGCGGCGTAAATCAAGATGTCATGTTTGAAGCCTTGGAATCTGCTCTAGCTGCGGTAACGCGCAAGCAGTTTGAAGAGGAAGTGGATATTCGCGTATCTATTGACCGCGAAACCGGCGACCACGATACCTTCCGTTGCTGGACTGTGGTTGAGCTTGAAGAAGATCAAGAAGAGCTAGAAGCACCAGCGGCTCAGTACACCCTAGAACAAGCTAAAGCGATTGACCCTGAAGCTGAATTGGGTTCTGTTCTAGAAGAGCAAATCGAGTCTGTTGAAATCGGCAACTTTGGCCGTATTGCGGCACAAGCTGCTAAACAAGTAATCGTACAAAAGGTACGTGAAGCTGAGCGTGAGCGCGTAGTTGAGCGCTTCCAAGACAAAGTTGGCGAGCTAATTACCGGCGTAGTAAAGCGTACTGACCGTGTAGGTACCGTATTAGATCTTGGTGATAACGCTGAAGCCGTTATTCCACGTGAAGAAATGATTCCTCGCGAAGCGCTACGCGTAGGTGATCGCGTTCGTGGCTACCTAAAGGAAGCACGTAGTGAAATGCGTGGTCACCAACTATGGGTTAGTCGTTCTTGCCCAGAGTTCTTAATCGAGCTGTTCCGTTTGGAAGTGCCAGAAATTGGCGAAGGTTTGATCGAAATTCTAGGTGGCGCTCGTGACCCAGGCAGCCGTGCCAAGATTGCAGTACGCAGCAGCGACTCGCGCCTAGACCCAATCGGTGCTTGTATTGGTATGCGTGGTGCGCGTGTGCAAGCCGTATCAAACGAGCTAGCAGGCGAGCGTGTAGACATCATCATGCACGACGAAAACCCAGCCCAGTTTGTGATTAACGCGATGGCGCCTGCAGAAGTAGAGTCGATCGTTGTTGATGAAGACGCTGGCAGCATGGACATTGCTGTTGCTGAGGACAATCTAGCGCAAGCGATCGGCCGTGGTGGTCAAAACGTACGTCTAGCGTCTGAGCTAACCCAGTGGGAGCTCAACGTAATGACGGCCGCACAAGCGGAAGAGAAGACCGAAGCTGAGCAGCAAGTACAAGCTGGTAAGTTTGTTGAAGCGCTAGGTGTTGACGAAGAAGTTGCCACCATCCTTGTACAGGAAGGCTTCCTAACCGTAGACGAAATTGCCTACGTACCAGCGGAAGAGTTACTGAAAATTGAAGAGTTCGACGACGAGATCGTTGAAGAGCTTGGCAACCGTGCGCGTGACTGGCTATTAACCCAAGCGATTGCGGGTGAAGAAACTGCCGACGGCGCTGGTGCGCCAGCTGATGACCTGCTTGCACTAGAAGGTATGGACGAAAGCCTAGCCTACGCACTGGCGGCGCGCGGTGTTTGTACTCAAGAAGATTTGGCAGAGAGCGCGACCGACGAGTTGCTAGACATTGAAGGCATGACTGAAGAGCGTGCCGGTGATTTGATTATGAAGGCGCGTGCGCCTTGGTTTGAGGACGAAGAGGCCTAACGGGTAGCGGGCGAAACTGCCACCTAAACCTCCTTCAAACTAACAAACCTAGAGACCGTAACCATGGCCAACAACACAGTAAAACAATTTGCAGAATCGGTGAAAGCGCCCGTTGAGCGTTTGCTGACCCAGCTGCAAGAAGCTGGCTTAGACATTAAAGATCCAGAGCACGTCTTATCTGAAGAAGAAAAGATGAAGCTGCTGGGCCACTTGCGTCAGTCTCATGGTAAAAAGCCAGCGGCGACACCGAATCGCAAAATTACCGTTAAGCGCCGTACTACGGGTGAAGCGAAAGCTGCTGGTGGCGCAGGTAAAGCACGCACAGTAGCGGTTGAAGTGCGTAAGAAGCGCACCTTCACAAAGGATGCCGAAGGCGGCATTGGCGGTAAGTCTGACGAGCAAAAACGCCTAGAGGCTGAAGCTGAAGAAGCACGTAAAGCGCTAGAAGCACGCCGTGCTGAACTAGAAGCTGATAACAAAGCGATGGACGAAGCGGCGAAAGCACGCCGAGAAGAGCGTGAAGCGGCTGAAGTCGAAGCACAGCGTAAAGCTAAAGAAGAAGCTAAGAGTAAGGCAGAGCAAGAGGCGATCGAAAAGCACTCTGAAAAAGTACGCAAAGAAGCTGACGAGAAACAAGAACAAAAAGCGGCGGCAGAAGCTGAGG
>JAPPPA010000284.1:10454-14885 GCA_028817755.1 Gammaproteobacteria bacterium
CACGCAAGGCGCCACCAGCTAAGAAAGGTGGTCGTGGCGGTAAAGATGGCGGTCGTAAAGAAGGCGATGGCCAGTTACACCTTGCTGCAGGCAAAGGCCGTCGTAAGAAGAAGTCTTCACAACGTAACGTGAAGGTTGAAATCGACAACCAACACACGTTTGAGAAACCAACCGCGCCAGTTATTCGCGACGTTGAAGTACCTGAAACCATTACCGTTGCCGAGCTAGCGCAGCGTATGGCCGTTAAGGGTGCTGACGTAGTGAAAACCCTGATGGGTATGGGCGCGATGGTAACCATTAACCAATCTATCGACCAAGACACCGCGATCTTGGTGGTAGAAGAAATGGGTCACCGTGCAAGCGCTGCTGTAGAAGAGAGTGTTGAAGACACCTTGCTACAAAGCCAGCAGGGCGAAGAGAGCACCGAGGGCCAAGAAACACGCCCACCGGTTGTTACCGTAATGGGTCACGTTGACCACGGTAAAACCTCACTATTGGATTACATCCGTAAAAGCCGCGTAACCGCCGGCGAAGCGGGTGGCATTACCCAGCACATTGGTGCTTACCACGTAGAAACCGAAGGCGGCGTTGTTAGCTTCCTAGATACACCGGGCCACGCCGCGTTTACCTCAATGCGTGCACGTGGTGCCAATGCGACTGACGTGGTGATCTTGGTAGTAGCGGCTGACGATGGCGCCATGCCGCAAACCGTAGAAGCGGTGCAACACGCTAAAGCAGCGGGTGTGCCGATGGTGGTTGCGGTAAACAAAATTGATAAAGAAGAAGCCGATCCAGACCGCGTGCGTAATGACCTGTCAGCGCACGAAGTTATCCCAGAAGACTGGGGCGGTGAAGTGCCGTTTATTAACGTATCGGCGCACACTGGCCAAGGTATCGACGAGCTACTAGAAGCAGTATTGCTGCAATCTGAAATTCTAGAGCTGAAAGCGAACCCTGAAAAACCAGCGTCTGGTGTTGTGATTGAATCTAGCGTGGCGAAAGGCCGCGGTCCTGTAGCCACCGTATTGGTACAAGACGGTACCTTACGTAAGAGCGACATGATTCTATGTGGTCAAGAGTTTGGCCGTGTACGTGCGATGTACGACGAAAACGGCCAAGAAGTCACCGAGGCTGGCCCGTCTATCCCGGTTTCTGTATTAGGCCTATCTGGCGTGCCGCAAGCGGGTGACGAAGCCCTTGTGGTAGCAGACGAGCGTAAAGCGCGTGAAGTAGCTGAGTTCCGTCAAACACGCGAGCGCGACGCCAAGCTTAAGCGTCAGCAAGCTGCGAAGATGGAAGCATTGTTCGAGCAAATGAAAGAAGGCGGCGAGCGCGCTACCTTAAACATCTTGCTTAAGACCGACGTGCAGGGCTCTTGCGAGGCGCTACGCGAATCGTTCGTGAAGCTGTCTAACGAAGAAGTCAAAGTTAACGTGGTTACTGCTGGCGTAGGCGGCATCAACTCATCTGACGTTGATCTTGCGATGGCCTCAGAAGCGATTCTAATCGGCTTTAACGTACGTGCCGATGCGGCCGCGCGTAAGTTGCTACAAGAGCACGAATTAGATGTGCATTACTTCAGCATCATCTACGAAGCCATTGATGTCATTAAGAATTCTATCAGCGGCATGATGACGCCAGATATCAAAGAAGACATTCTTGGTACGGCGATTGTTAAAGAAGTATTCCGTGGCTCTGGTTTTGGCCAAATTGCTGGTTCGTTGGTAGAAGAGGGCGTGCTGCGCCGCAGCTGCCCAATCCGTGTACTACGTGACAACGTGGTTATCCACGAAGGCGAACTAGACTCTCTACGTCGTTTTAAAGACGACGTGAACGAAGTTCAGTCTGGCGTGGAATGCGGTATTGGCGTGAAGAACTACAAAGACGTTCGCCCAGGCGACCAAATTGAGTGCTTCACCCGTACGGAAGTTGCTAAGCAGCTATAACAGCAGGATTTATGGGCTTTAAGGAATACAACCGTACCGACCGCATTGGCGAACAGCTAAAGCGTGAGTTGTCAGAACTTATTGCCCGTGAATTTGAAGATCCAGCGCTATTCGGTGTAACCGTCGCCGAAGTGCGCGTCACCACGGATCTGAAATACGCCAAGGTTTACGTTAGCTCGCTAAATTTAGCTGCGGGTATTGATACAGACTTCACGCCTGTATTGGAAACCTTGCATGAGTACGGCGGGCGCATGCGTAGCATCCTGGGTAAGCGCTTACGTTTACGTACGATTCCTGAATTTCGCTTCTACGAAGACACCGCTATGGCGCATGGCGTAGAAATGACCTCATTGATTGATGAGGTCGTGGCGGAAGATCAAGCACGTCATCAAGACGACAGCAACGAATCGTAATGGGCCGCCGCAGAAAGGGGCGCAGTGTTCATGGCATTTTGCTGTTGGACAAGCCCAAAGGCATGACATCTAACGCCGCCTTACAAAAGGCCAAGCGTTTATTCCAAGCACAAAAAGCTGGGCATACCGGCAGCCTAGACCCGCTAGCGACAGGCATGTTGCCGCTGTGCTTTGGTGAAGCCACCAAGGTCTGCAACTTCTTGCTCGACTCTGATAAGTGCTACACCGTGCGCTTGCGCTTTGGTGAACAAACCGACACCGCTGACGCTGACGGCGAAGTGGTGCAAACCGCCGGTACTAAAGCCGTTACCGAGCGCAAGATTCGCAAAGCCTGTAAGCAGTTTCTAGGCGAGATTGAGCAAGTGCCACCAATGTATTCGGCACTTAAAAAAGATGGCCAACGTTTACACGAGCTGGCACGGCAGGGCATTGAAGTAGAGCGCGAAGCGCGTACCGTCTATATCGACGAATTCGAATTGCTGTCATTAGAAGAACGAGACGGTTTGCCTGAGGCAACTTTGCGGGTGATTTGCTCAAAAGGCACCTATATTCGTTCCTTAGGTGAGGACCTAGCAGCCGAATTAGATAGCCTCGCACATGTGGTGATGTTGCGGCGTGACTGGGTTGATCCTTACGAAGAAGCCGAACTCATCACTCTTGAAGCACTCGAAAAGCTGGCAGAAGACGGTTATGACGCGCTGCACACGGCGTTAACCACCGCAGAATCTGCACTTTCAGATCTACCTGTTGTAGAATTGCGCGCCGATTTGGCCGGCTTCATCAAACAAGGCAACCCTGTGTTCCACTCGGATGTGCCAGAAGATGAGCCAGTTCGCTTACGCGAGCTATTAGAAGATGGCCAAAAAAGGTTTATTGGAATGGGTGAGCTGAACGCTGATGGGATGCTTGCTCCAAAACGGTTAATCCGCTGCGACTAGCCTAGCTAGTGGCGACGAGTTAATCATCACCGCCGGTTTCTGTACCCAAATCACGGAATCCGGTTTGTTATAGCGATTGGGAGAAATCAATGCTAACTAACGAACAGAAGCAACAAATCGTTGCAGAACACGCTCAAGGCGCTGGCGACACCGGTAGCCCAGAAGTACAAGTTGCACTGCTTACGCACCGCATCAACGACCTACAAGGTCACTTCAAAGAGCACAAGAAAGATCACCACAGCCGTCGTGGTCTTCTAAAAATGGTTAACCAACGTCGTAAGCTGTTGGACTACCTTAAGAAGAAAGATTTAGGCCGCTACCAGGCTCTTATTAAGAAACTTGGTCTACGCCGTTAATAGGTTTCATTGTTCTGTCACACAGACATTTGAAACTTAGCTAGATAAGAAACCTTGCGTCGCTTTCGCGGCGCGAGGTTTTTTTGTACTTGTATGTACATTTGCGGGAGTTGCTATCAGAAGGGTGCTTATCTAAAAAGGCTTTGTACTCAATAGTTGTACTAAGGCTTTTTCAGTAAGTGCCTCTGATGTCCTCTCCATAAACGCCGACATAGGTCGGTATTTATTTTGGAAACATTAAGAGAAAACTATGTTTAATCCTGTAACTAAATCCTTCCAGTTTGGTGAGCACAGCGTTAGCTTCCAAACCGGTATGGTGGCTCGTCAGTCAGACGGTGCTGTATTCGTAAACATGGGCGGTACTGTTGTACTTGCTACCGTAGTTGGTCAGCGTAACGTTAAGCCGGGTCAAGATTTCTTCCCGCTAACCGTTAACTACCAAGAGAAGGCTTACGCGGCCGGTAAAATCCCTGGTGGTTTCTTCAAGCGTGAAGGTCGTCCAGCGGAAGAAGAAACGCTAACAGCGCGTTTGATCGACCGTCCACTACGTCCGCTATTCCCTAAAGGCTTCAAAAACGAAGTACAAGTTGTACTGACCGTGATGTCTTTAAACCCAGAAGTAAACCCAGACGTACCTGCGCTATTGGGCGCGGCGGCTGCGCTAGCGGTTTCTGGCATTCCTTTCTACGGCCCACTAGCTGGCTGCCGTGTGGGTTACATCAAAGGCCAATACGCCTTTAACCCAACCGCTTCTGCGATGAAGCAATCAGACCTAGAT
>JAPPPA010000284.1:14895-15493 GCA_028817755.1 Gammaproteobacteria bacterium
ACCTAGACCTAGTGGTTGCGGGTACTGAAAACGCGGTATTGATGGTTGAGTCTGAAGCTAACCTGCTTTCAGAAGACACCATGCTAGGCGCGGTTAACTACGGTCACGAGCAAATGCAAACGGCGATTAAAGCGATTGCTGAATTTGCTAGCGAAGTAGGCGTTGAAGCTTGGGACTGGTCTGCTCCAGAAGCTGACACCACCCTTGGCGACAAAGTAGAAGCGCAAGTGTCTGCTGACCTTGCTGCCGCTTACACCATCTCAGACAAGATGGAGCGTTACACCAAAGTGGGCGAAATTCGCAACGCAGCGGTTGAAGCCCTAGCGGGTGACGAAGACGCGGAATACAGCGCGGACGACGTAGCTGGCGCCTTCGGTAAAGTTGAGAAAAACATCGTACGTAGCCAAGTATTGTCTGGCGGCGCACGTATCGACGGCCGTGACCACGACACCGTACGTGGCCTAGATATCCGTGTTGGCGTATTGCCACGTACTCACGGTTCATCACTATTTACCCGTGGTGAAACTCATTCGAGTGTTGTGGATACACTTGGTGCAGAGAGTTCTGCACAAATCATATACTCAATACCAGTGGATTA
>JAPPPA010000284.1:15503-17751 GCA_028817755.1 Gammaproteobacteria bacterium
ATGCACAAATCATCGACGCACTACAAGGCGAGTACAAGCAACCATTTATGTTGCACTACAACTTCCCTCCATACTCAGTAGGCGAGACCGGTTTCATGGGCTCACCTAAGCGTCGTGAAATTGGTCACGGCCGCCTAGCTAAGCGTGGCGTAATGGCAGTAATGCCTGATCCAGAAGACTTTGGTTACACCGTGCGCGTGGTTTCAGAAATCACCGAATCTAACGGTTCTAGCTCTATGGCTTCTGTTTGTGGCACCAGCTTGGCGCTAATGGACGCGGGTGTACCTATCAAAGCACCGGTTGCTGGTATTGCGATGGGCTTGGTTAAAGAAGGCGACCAGTATGCCGTTCTAACCGACATTTTGGGTGACGAAGATCACCTAGGCGACATGGACTTTAAAGTGGCTGGTTCTGAAGACGGTATTACCGCGCTACAGATGGACATCAAAATCCAAGGCATCACCACCGAGATCATGCAGAAAGCATTGGCACAGGCTAAAGAAGGCCGCCTAACTATTCTGCGTCAAATGAACGACGTGATTGACGACGCGCGTAGCGAAGTTTCTGAATTCGCTCCACGTAACGTTGTGATCAAGATTCACCCAGACAAGATCCGTGACGTGATCGGTAAAGGTGGCGCGACTATCCGTCAGCTAACCGAAGAAACCGGCACAACCATCGACATCGACGACGACGGTACCGTAACTGTATGGGCTACCGACGGCGGCGCAGCGAAGAATGCGATCGAGAAGATCGAGGCCATCACCGCTGAGCTAGAAGTTGACCAGGTTTACACCGGTAAAGTGCTACGCATCATGGACTTCGGTGCCATTGTTGGCGTACTTCCTGGTAAAGACGGTCTAGTACACATTTCTCAAATCGCTCACGAGCGTGTAGAGAACGTGTCTGATCACCTGAAAGAAGGCGACGAAGTTAAGGTTAAAGTGATCGAAGTTGATCGCCAAGGCCGTGTTCGCCTGTCTATGAAGGCACTGATCGAGCGTCCTAAGCAGGAAGAGGAAGCTGGCGAATAAGCTAGCTTAGTCAGCCTGACAAAAACCCGCGTAGCGAAAGCCACGCGGGTTTTTTTATGCCCGTTTTTTATGCCTGCAAGTAGGCTGATTTAGAATAGCGCCATGCACAGCAACTCATCGCCCGTTATCAGCAATCAGAATGGCATTCATGACCAGCTTGAAGCCACGGTGCGTAAGCACCTAGCTAGCGAATACCAACGGCCGATTAGCGAGCATGCTCAGCAAGCGCTGGCGCAGTTATATGCGCGCTGGGATAAAGCGCAGCCGTTGGTTTTAGATTCGGGCTGCGGTACTGCGCAAAGCACGCGGTTGCTGGCTGAAAAACATGCAAATGCTTTGGTTGTGGGCGTCGACCGCTCCGAAGTTCGCCTAGAAAAAGGCCAGCAACTGCCCGCTAATGCCATGCTGTTGCGAACCAACCTAGAAGACCTATGGCGTTTACTGGCCGCTGATGGGATCAAGCTCGCTGCACATTATGTGTTGTACCCCAACCCTTATCCTAAGGCTGCACAGCTTCGCTATCGTTTTCACGGCGGGCCGGTTTTTTCGCAACTGTTGCAGCTCGGTGGCCAAGTAACGCTGCGCAGTAATTGGGCGCTGTACTTGCAGGAATTTGCTCAGGCAGTGAAGATTGCACTACCTGAACTAGCTGAGCCGGTTGTTTCTGAGCTACCCAGCCAAGAACAGCCGCTCACCGCATTTGAAAAAAAATACCAAGACAGCAATCAAACGCTGTACCAACTGAACGTATCCCTATAACGGAGATACGTCGCGCTCAGCGTTGGAGGACGCATGAAACACACGCTTTTCCTGATTACCTTAGGCCTATTGCTCGCCGCCTGTGGTGGTAACTCACCGTCCTCAACCAGAGTCTTAATTGCGCCCGGCGAAGGTAATACCCAAGTACAAGGTCGAGTGCTCATTATTGGCCAAGATGGCACGCGTAGTGAGGTGCTAGAGGTAGCGAACACGCCTAACATTGATAGCGTGAGAGCATCTGGCTTTGCTGACCTAGACGCCATTACCAACGACGTATCGCTTTCAGGCCCGGGTTGGGCCAGCATGTTGGTGGGTGTGTGGTGTGATGAGCACGGCGTATTTGATAACGACGCGAGCTGGAACCAATCGCGTTTTGACCAATTTCCTCACTTTTTACACGCCGTAGAACAAGACAAGCCTGAACTCTTCACTGCTTCTGTTGTGCAGTGGAATCC
>JAPPPA010000229.1 GCA_028817755.1 Gammaproteobacteria bacterium
GGCCTAGGCGGTCTACTTATTACCAAACTGGCCGACGATGACTTGCACCAAACCATCGTTGCGCTGTGCGCCGGCATGATGTCTTTCTGGCTAGCCGAAGACTTTGCCCACTTTTCTGGCATTGTCGCGGTATTGGTGTGTGCCATTTTTATGGGCGAAGCGCACCGCCGTCATTTACAAGATCACAAGCAAACCCAACACACCTTAGAGCTCGGTGCATGGGTCGCCAATGCGATTGTGTTCTTGCTGGTCGGTGTCAGCATCACCTTTGATATGTTCGCCAATCAATGGCTCACCATGCTGATTGCCATTGGCGCCGCCATCGCTGCGCGGGCCTTTAATGTTTACTGCATGCTACCGATTGCCACCGCGGTAAAGATTGGCGGCGATATTCCGCTGGCTTGGCGGCATGTAATTTTTTGGGGCGGCTTACGTGGCGGTGTTTCACTTGCACTGGTGCTGTCAGTACCGGTGGAAGTAGAAGCTTGGTATACGGTGCAAGCGGCCGTTTATGGCGTCGTACTCTTTAGTTTATTGGTGCAGGCAACCACCGCCGAACCGCTGATTAAGAAACTGATTAAATAAAAAAAGCCCGCTAATGCGGGCTTTTTTCTATGTGCAAAGTTTGAATACTAGGCAAACGCAGCAGTAACCGCAGCGCCCTTCTCTACATCTGCACCCAGGTCAATCAACACAGTCTCTAGTGACTCCAGACAGAAGCGTACGTTGTCTTCAGTACAGGCCGAGCCCATCAAGCCAATGCGCCATGCTTTACCAGCAAAGTCGCCAAGGCCCGCACCAATTTCTAGATTGTAGTCGGCCAGCAAGCGACCACGCACGGTAGCGTCGTCAATGCCTTCAGGAATCATCACGGTGTTTAGCTGTGCCAAACGTTCGCCTTCTGGCGGAACGACGGTCAAACCAAGCACAGTAAGGCCAGCAATCAATTTCTCATGCAAGCTCTGATGGCGTGCCCAAGAGTTTTCTAGACCTTCTTCTTTCAGCATCAGTAGCGATTCGTGGAAAGCGTATAAATCATTAACCGGTGCGGTATGGTGGTAAGCACGCTTGGCGCCAGTACCCCAGTAAGCGGTCACTAGGTTTAAATCTAAGAACCAGCTTTGCACTTTAGAGCCGCGGTTATTGGCTTTTTCCAAAGCGCGCTCGCTAAAGGTTACTGGCGAGATACCCGGAATGCAGGATAGGCATTTCTGCGTACCTGAATACACCGCATCCAGGCCCCAGTCGTCTACGCGTAGCTCGCTACCGCCTAGAGAAGTCACGGTATCCACGATGGTTAAGCAATCATGTTGGCGTGCTAGCTCGGCAATGGCTTTGGCATCAGATACCGCACCGGTAGAAGTCTCGGCGTGAACAAAAGCGACGATTTTGGCGTCTGGGTTGGCTTCTAAAGCGGCTTTCACTTTTTCTACGTCAACCGCGCGGCCCCAAGCGTCATCAACCATCACAGCGGTACCGCCACAACGCTCAACGTTCTCGAGCATACGTCCACCGAATACACCGTTACGGCATACGATCACTTTGTCGCCCGGCTCAACCAAGTTTACAAAGCAGGTTTCCATGCCCGCTGAACCTGGTGCCGACACTGGCATCGTCAAGGCGTTTTCAGTTTGGAAGGCGTATTGCAATAGCTCTTTGATTTCATCCATCAAGCGAATGAATTCAGGGTCCAAGTGACCAATAGTCGGGCGCGACAGCGCATCCAATACACGTTGTGATACATCTGAAGGGCCAGGGCCCATTAGGGTACGTTTGGGTGGGATGAATTGTCCTTGCGCCATTGCTTCTACCAGCTATCAATTAAAAATCAGCGCGCGATATTACAAGATTCGCTTGTCTGTGTCTGCGTTATACTCGCCAGCGTCCTATATTCCACAACCGAGGTTACACATGGGTTTTCTTAGCGGTAAACGCGCTCTGATTGTTGGCGTAGCGAGCAAGCGCTCTATTGCATGGGCTATTGCTGAATCATTTGCTGAACAAGGCGCCGAGCTAGCCTTTACCTACCAAAATGAAAAACTCAAAAGCCGGGTAGATGAGATTGCCGAGCAGACCGACTCAAACATCAATATCGAATTAGACGTGACCAGCGACGAAAGCATTGAAAACTGCTTTGCTGAGCTTAAGAACCATTGGGATGAGTTCGATATCTTGGTGCACTCAGTTGGCTTTGCTCCGCGTGAAGCACTGGCTGGTCGCTTCTTAGAAGCCACTGACCGCGAATCTTGGAGCATTGCTCAAGATATTAGCGCCTACAGCCTTACCGCCCTTTCACGAGCCGCATACCCGTTTATGAAGGAACGCCAAGGCTCTGTGTTGACCCTGAGCTACTTGGGCGCGGTTCGCTCGGTGAAGAACTACAACCTGATGGGCCCAGCCAAAGCCGCGCTAGAAAGCAGCGTGCGTTTCTTAGCGGCTGATCTGGGCGGCGAAGGTATTCGCGTAAACGCCATCTCCGCCGGCCCAATCAAAACCCTAGCGGCTTCTGGCGTCGCTGGCTTCCGCGAAATGCTCAATGGCTACGCCGAAATGGCACCGCTAAAACGTAATATCACGGCTGCCGAAGTCGGCAATGCTTCGGCATTCCTATGCTCAGACTTAGCTAGCGGCATTACCGGCCAAGTGCTGTATGTGGATGCTGGATTTAATATCACCGGCTTTGCAGGCTAAATAGCCACTGCTCAAACAAAAAGGCCGCTGAGTAAAAACTCAGCGGCCTTTTTTGTGCCTGCTATTGCTGGCACTTAGACCAGATTCGTTTCTTCGCCCTCTTTGCGGGCAATGATGACGGCGCCGCAGGAGTCAGAAAACACGTTAACCGCCGTACGGCACATATCCAACACGCGGTCGACCACCAGAATCAGTCCAACACCTTCTAGCGGCAAGCCCAAGCTACCTAGAATCACTGAGATGGCAACCAAACTGGCAGACGGAATACCCGCCACACCGATCGAGGTTAATAAGGACAGGATCACCACACTTAGCTGCTGCGCAAAGCTCAGGTCAATACCGTAAAGCTGAGCGACAAAAATTACCACCACGCATTCATACAGCGCTGTGCCGTCCATGTTCACAGTGGCACCTAACGGCAATACAAAGCTGGTGGTATTACGTGACACGCCACCGCGCTCGTTTACGCACTCCATTGTCACAGGTAAGGTTGAGGCGCTCGATGAGGTCGAAAACGCCGTCAGCAGCGCTGGAGACATTGCTCTAAAGTGCTTAATGGGGTTTACACCGCCAACCAGCTTTAACAGCACCGGCATGGTGATAAAGGTGTGCGTAAACAACGCTAGCAGCACTACAGAGGTAAATACCGCCAGTGCCGCAAACTGACTAAAGCCAGTATCGGCGACCACTTTCGCCACCAAACCGAAGACACCAATCGGCGCGAATCGCATGACCAAGTTGGTCATGCGCACCATGACTTCTGATACGCCCTGCCAAAAGTTCTGCTGACCGGCTTTAAGGGCATCTGGCAATGACAAAATCATGGCACCGAATAGCAGGCTAAAGGTAATCAAACCCAGCATTTCACCGTTAGCGGCGGCGGCAACAATATTGGTCGGCAACATACGCAGGAAGATTTCCATAATGTCGCCGGCGCCACGACCTTCTACTTTGGCAGCAAAGGTGGGATCAATCGCCTCTGGCGGCGTGGGTGCAAAGCCACCGGGGTTCAGCAAGTTAACAAAGAGCAAACCCACTACAACCGCAAAAGTGGTTGTTGTTAAGTAGTACAACAAGGTTTTGCCGCCCAAACGCCCCAGCGCCTGCGGCGTACCAATGCCCATTACACCGGTAATAATCGACGCCACAATCAGCGGCACAATCAGCATCTTCAGGGCATTAAGGAAGAGCTTGCCAATAAAGCCAAAACCTTCCCAAGGGCCGATAAATACACCGGCCAAACCAGCCAATACAATCGCCAACAAAATTTGCTGATACAACGGCCACGACCAGGGTTTAGTCATTACAGGTTTTGCCATTGTTTCTGTCATCGGTGTCTCCTAATAAAAAAGCCGCAGGATGATGCTCATACTGAG
>JAPPPA010000132.1 GCA_028817755.1 Gammaproteobacteria bacterium
CGTATGCTTCCAGTGCCCACACTTCCATCTCACCGAAGCGCTGACCACCGAACTGCGCTTTACCACCCAGCGGCTGCTGAGTAACAAGCGAGTAAGGACCAGTCGAACGCGCGTGCATCTTGTCGGCTACCAAGTGGTTCAGCTTAAGCATATACATGTAACCCACGGTTACTTCACGCTCAAACGCTTCACCAGTACGGCCATCGTACAAGGTGGTTTGACCAGACTCTGGCAGGCCAGCAAGACGCAGCATGTGCTTGATAGCATCTTCTGACGCACCATCGAACACTGGAGTGGCGATTGGAAGACCGCCACGTAGGTTCTTAGCAAGATCCATCAACGCTTCGTCATCAAAGCTCTTAATGTCTTCATGCTGACCATCCGTGGTGTTGTACACCTCTTCAATGTACTTACGAATTTCAGCGGTCTTAGCCTGCATCTCAATCATGTCATTGAGACGCTTACCAATGCCTTTACAGGCCCAACCAAGGTGAGTTTCAAGAATCTGCCCCACGTTCATACGTGACGGTACACCTAGTGGGTTCAAGCAAACATCAACCGGATCACCGTCTTCGGTGTAAGGCATGTCTTCTTGAGGCACGATCATCGAGATAACACCTTTGTTACCGTGACGACCCGCCATCTTGTCACCAGGCTGGATGCGGCGTTTAACGGCCATCCAAACCTTAACCATCTTGATCACGCCAGGCGCTAGCTCGTCACCCGCAGTTAGCTTGCGCTTCTGCTCGTCATAACGTGCTTCAAAGGCTTCACGCTGGGCTTTCACTTGCTCGAAGGTTTTCTGAATTTCAGCATTCAGCTCTTCGGTGCGCATGTGAATTTCTTCCCAACGCTCACGACCAATCTTCTCTAAATAGGCTTTCGTAACCTTGCTGCCAGACTTCATGCCATCAGGGCCAGCGTCAGCTACTTTGCCGATCAATTGATCTTCCAGACGACCAAAGATCGCGTCTTCAAGTAGGCGCTGCTGGTCTTGAAGGTCTTTGTAAACCATTTCAAGCTCAGCTTTCTCAATCGCTTTCGCACGGCTGTCTTTCTCTTGACCGTCACGTGTGAATACACGTACGTCAATCACAGTACCGTCCATACCTGAAGGCACGCGTAGTGAGGTGTCTTTAACGTCAGACGCTTTCTCACCGAAGATAGCGCGTAGTAGCTTTTCTTCTGGCGTTAGCTGGGTTTCACCTTTAGGTGTCACCTTACCAACCAGAATGTCGCCCGCTTTCACTTCAGCACCAACATACACAATGCCGGCTTCGTCTAGGCGACCTAGCGCAGACTCACCCACGTTAGGAATATCAGCAGAAATTTCTTCTGCACCTAGCTTGGTGTCACGCGCAATACAGGTTAGCTCTTCGATGTGGATAGTGGTGAAGCGATCTTCTTTAACCACACGCTCAGAGATAAGGATCGAATCCTCAAAGTTGTAACCGTTCCAAGGCATGAACGCTACGCGCATGTTCTGACCTAGCGCCAACTCACCTAGATCGGTAGATGGGCCATCAGCCAATACGTCGCCACGCGCAATCACATCACCCGGCGCAACCAATGGGCGTTGGTTAATGCAAGTGTTCTGGTTAGAGCGTGAGTACTTGATCAGGTTGTAGATATCTACACCTGGATCGTTCTCACCCACTTCATCAGCATTCGCACGCAATACGATACGACCAGCATCTACTGAGTCGATCACACCGCCACGTTTAGCAACTACGGTTACACCCGAGTCAGTTGCTACAACGCGCTCCATACCGGTACCAACGACTGGCTTGTCTGGACGCAAGGTAGGCACAGCCTGACGTTGCATGTTCGAGCCCATCAAGGCGCGGTTAGCATCATCGTGCTCAAGGAACGGGATCATCGCCGCCGCAACCGATACGATTTGGCGAGGAGATACATCCATGTACTGCACGGTATCTGGCGCAGAAACGGTAAATTCGTTTAGGTGACGGCAAGTAACCAATTCTTCGGTCAACATGCCTTTGTCATCAACAGGCGCACTCGCCTGCGCGATCACATACTGTGATTCTTCAATAGCTGATAGGTATTCAACCTCATCAGTTACCTTACCGCTCTCAACTTTACGGTATGGCGTTTCCAAGAAGCCGTAGCTGTTGGTGCGCGCGTAAACCGCAAGCGAGTTAATTAGACCAATGTTTGGACCTTCAGGTGTTTCAATCGGACATACACGACCATAGTGAGTCGGGTGTACGTCACGCACCTCAAAGCCTGCGCGCTCACGCGTTAGACCACCTGGGCCTAAAGCAGAAACACGACGTTTATGGGTTACACCTGATAGCGGGTTGTTTTGATCCATAAATTGAGAAAGCTGGTTAGAGCCAAAGAACTCTTTCACCGCCGCCGCAACAGGCTTAGCGTTGATTAGTTCCTGCGGCATCAAGCCTTCGCTTTCAGCCAAGCTCAAACGCTCACGTACAGCACGCTCTACACGCACCAAACCAACGCGGAATACGTTCTCAGCCATTTCACCCACGCAACGCACACGACGGTTGCCTAAGTGATCGATGTCATCCACTTGACCATCGCCATTGCGAATCGCGATCAAGGTTGTCATCACGTCAAGAATGTCAGACGTATCGCCTAACTCCTCAACCATTGCTGCCGCAACTTTGTCTTTCTTCAAAGTCTTGAAGTAAACGCTATCGTAAAGCACGCCAACACCAGTATCGCTGTCACGACCCACGCGGCGGTTGAACTTCATACGACCTACAGTTGAAAGGTCGTAGCGCTCTTCTGTGAAGAACAAGTTGTGGAATAAAGTTTCCGCAGCGTCTTTCGTTGGTGGCTCACCAGGACGCATCATGCGGTAGATTTCCACCAAAGCTTCTAGCGGGCTAGTGCTGCTATCAACAGCTAAGGTGTTAGAAATGAAGGCACCACGATCAAGCTCATTGGTGTAGATGGTTTCAAGGCTCTTAACACCGGCCTCAAGCAACTTATCTACTAGCTCAGTGGTTAGCTCAGTGTTACACGCGCAGATTAGCTCGCCGGTATCAGTGTCAACGATGTTTTTCGCTGTCACTTTACCGTTCAAGTACTCCTGAGGAACATCCAACTCAGTAACACCCGCTTCTTCCAACTGGCGGATATGACGAGCAGTAATGCGACGACCTGTTTCAACAAGTACTTTCTTGCCGATTTTAATATCGAAGGTTGCCGTTTCACCTTTTAGACGCTCTGGCACCAAAGTCATGGTGCAGCTGTCTTGAGCTAAGGTGAAGGTATTGTTGTCGAAGAAAATCTCCAACATTTGCTCATTGTCGTAACCCAAGGCACGTAACAAGATCGTTGCTGGCAACTTACGACGGCGGTCAATACGGACATAAAGACCGTCTTTTGGATCAAATTCAAAATCCAACCATGAACCACGGTAAGGAATAACGCGGGCGTTAAATAGCAACTTACCAGAGCTATGAGTTTTGCCTTTATCGTGGTCAAAGAACACACCAGGAGAACGGTGTAGCTGAGACACGATGACACGTTCGGTACCGTTAATAACGAAAGAACCCGTGTCGGTCATAAGCGGCATTTCGCCCATGTACACTTCTTGTTCTTTAACGTCTTTTACTGGCTTATCTTGGCCTCGAGACTCTTTGTCGTAAATGACCAAACGCGTTTTAACGCGTAACGGCGCAGCATAGGTTAAACCGCGAAGCTTACACTCGCGAACATCAAATACTGGATCGCCTAGGCGATAGCTCACGTATTCAAGCGCAGCAACGCCACTGTGAGCAACAATTGGAAAAATTGAGTTCAACGCCGCATGCAAGCCGACATCTTCGCGCGCTTCCGGCGCTACTTCTTCTTGCAAATATTGACGATAAGAATCGATTTGGGTGGTCAGCAAATATGGCACATCCAGCACGGACTGCTGAGTACCAAAGTTTTTGCGGATTCGCTTTTTCTCAGTAAAAGAGTAAGCCATTCGCCTGTTACCTCGACATTACGGGTGAGGAGAGAAGAGTAAGGAGTGTGGAGTACCACATTGAGCACATCGCACTCGTTACTGTTCTTGACACAATCACGGCATTAGCCGCTCACAACCCAGTATTTAAAAAACGGGAAAAGGCCGGCGGTTAAAAACCGCCAGCCTTATCCTTTTTTAGATGCCCTGCAATGCAGAGCATCTAAGGCTAGGATGAACCTTCGTAAGCAAGGCTTACTTAAGTTCTACCTTAGCGCCAGCTTCTTCAAGCTGCTTCTGTAGGTCAGCTGCTTCGTCTTTAGAAACGGCTTCTTTAAGAGTTGCAGGTGCGCTTTCCACCATCTCTTTCGCTTCTTTCAGACCTAGACCAGTGATACCACGTACGGCTTTAATTACCGCAACTTTGTTACCACCGATGTCAGCAAGAACTACGTCAAACTCGTCTTTCTCAGCAGCAGCTTCGCCGCCAGCAGCTGGACCAGCAGCTGCAACAGCAACAGGAGCAGCAGCAGTTACGCCGAACTTCTCTTCCATTGCTTCGATAAGTTCAACAACTTCCATTACAGACATAGAAGCAATCGCTTCTAAGATGTCATCTTTAGATAGAGCCATGATTTACTCTCCAAAATCGGCTTTCGCCGAAACAATATTGACCGGACAACGCCGGGACCAAACTCAAAAAATCAAAAAATCGCCTGTAGTTTCCTACTAAGCTGCTTCTTTCTGATCGCGTACTGCAGCAATAGTGCGTACCAGCTTCTCGTTCGGAGCTGCAACGGTACGTACAAACTTGCTGATTGGGGCTTGTAGCAAGCCCGCCAACTGACCCAAAGCCTGTTCGCGTGTAGGCAGAGACGCTAAGCGCTCTAACTCTGACGCGCCGAAAGATTGACCACCAGTCGAAACCAGTTTCACTTCCAATGCTTTGTGATCTTTGGCGAAGTCTTTGAATACTCGAGCCGCCGCACCTGGATCTTCCACAGAAAGACCTAGAATGAGCGGGCCAGTTAGATCGCCTTCGGTGCACTCAAAATCAGTGCCCTTAAACGCCAACTTGGCAAGATTATTCTTGACCACGCGCAACCAAACGCCATTGTCATGGGCTTGCTTACGCAGCTCACGCAGTTCCTCAGCCGTTAGGCCGCGGTACTCCGCCCCAACCAGGGAAAGTGCTTCTGCTGCAACCGCGCTTACTTCAGCAACTAAGGCTTCTTTTTCAACACGATTTAATGGCATGCCACTTCTCCAGTTGGAAGCAACAACAATCAGCCTTACGACCATTTGTTATTGCGGGCTTTCACCAGTTAGATGAGCGAACACATAAGTGAACACCCACCACCCTTTGGTGCTCCGAGCAAGTGGCCATGCTTTAGCAATGACACATCGAGTTCGGCCCACCATCTACGCTGGCTGACGTTCTCGTCATTAAGTATTGAGCGAACCCAACACACCAAGCGGTCTTGGATGGCTGGACGGTCCGCCTGCCTAAGCAGCTGTTCCGTCAGCCGATTTCCATAACTACTTACATAGTTATGAGAAACCTTTGCAACGTTACTTACTGAGCAACGCTGGCCACATCTACCTGAAGGCCTGGGCCCATCGTGGTAGATACGGTAATTTTCTTCAGATACTGACCTTTAGCAGAAGCTGGCTTCAGCTTGTTAATGTCAGCAATCAAAGCAGTGATGTTTTCTTCAAGCGCAGCAACCTCGAAATCACGAGTACCAATCGCCGCACTTACAATGCCTGCTTTATCGTTACGGAAACGCACCTGACCGGCTTTAGCGTTCTTAACCGCAGTTGCCACATCAGGAGTCACAGTACCTGTCTTAGGGTTAGGCATAAGGCCACGAGGACCTAGAATTTGACCCAACTTACCAACGGTCGGCATTGCATCCGGGCTAGCGATCACAACGTCAAATTCGATTTCGCCTTTTTTAACTTGCTCAGCAAGATCTTCCATACCCACAAGATCAGCACCAGCATCTTTCGCTGCCTGCTCATTTGGACCTTGAGTGAATACAGCTACACGAACTTCTTTACCCGTACCATTTGGCAGAGTCGTCGCACCACGTACAACCTGATCAGATTTACGCGCATCGATACCCAAGTTAATAGCAATTTCCACACTCTCAGTGAACTTCACTGAAGACACTTCTTTCAAAGTGCTTAGCGCTTCATCAATGCTGTAAACCTTATCTGCGTCTAACTTTTCGCGAAGCGCGCGAATACGCTTAGAAACCTTAGCCATTACTCAGCACCCTCCGTGTTTAGACCCATGCTACGCGCAGTACCAGCGATGATTTTTACTGCCGCATCTACATCGTAGGCTGACAGGTCAGGCATCTTGGTATTAGCAATTTCTTCCAACTGAGCACGGGTAACAGTACCGACCTTCTCAGTGTTTGGACGACCAGAACCAGACTTAATACCAGCTGCTTTCTTCAGCAAGAAAGACGCAGGCGGAGTCTTCACTTCAAAAGTGAAGCTGCGGTCGTTGTATACAGTGATAGTTACAGGAACCGGCGCACCATTTTCCATGCTCTGCGTTTGCGCGTTAAACGCCTTACAGAATTCCATGATGTTTACACCATGCTGACCCAGAGCCGGACCAACTGGTGGTGACGGGTTAGCCTGACCAGCAGGCACCTGCAATTTGATATAGCCTTCTACTTTCTTGGCCATGATATCTTCCTTTGTTTGGGTGTAACGCCGTTACTCGCTGTCGCCAGCTTTCGGGCTTCCCGGACAGAACGACCATGTTGCGGCCGCCCCACGTAATTAACTTTTTTCTACTTGGTGGAATTCCAATTCCACAGGTGTAGAACGACCAAAAATCAGCACCGACACTTTCAAGCGGCTCTTTTCGTAGTTCACTTCTTCTACGACAGCCTGGAAGTCTGCAAACGGACCGTCAGTAACACGTACCACTTCACCCACTTCGAACAACACTTTCGGACGCGGTTTCTCACCACTTTCCTCAATACGGTTCAAAATTGCATTCGCCTCAGCTTCACTAATCGGCGCCGGGCGATCTGAGTGACCACCAATAAAACCAAGCACACGCGGCGTGTCTTTCACCAAGTGCCAGGTGTCATCATTCATTTCCATTTCCACTAGCACATAGCCAGGGAAAAACTTGCGCTCACTGCGACGCTTCTGACCATCACGCATCTCGACCACCTCTTCGGTAGGCACAAGAATCTGGCCAAAATTTTCTTCCAAACCAGCACGCTCAACGTGATCTTTTAATGCTTGCTGAACGCGCTTTTCGTAACCCGAATACGCCTGAACAACATACCAACGCTTACTCATTACGCACCCTCACTACCAGTGAGCAGCTGAACAATCTCAACCAGAGCCATATCAAGTAGCCACAAGAACACAGCAAAAATCAGAACAAAAACAGCAATGATCAAGGTGGTTTGCAAGGTCTCTTGGCGTGTTGGCCAAACCATCTTGCGAACTTCAGTACGCGAACCGCGCACATAATCCCAAATCACCGCACCACGAGGCGAACGGGTAAACACGAACAAGGAAGCAGCAACACCGGCCAACATACCAAGAACACGCACAACCACAGGCTGAGTATCGAAGTGGTAATAACCAAAGATAGCTCCGCACAACATCAACAGCGACAACAGGATAATTAGCGTACCAGCTGCACCAGACGAGGCGTTTTGAGGGCTACTCATTTTGCTTTTTCCATTAAGTTCAACAACACATCCACCAACGCCCTTGATAAATGGCAGGCCAGGAGGGAATCGAACCCCCAACCTACGGTTTTGGAGACCGTCGCTCTGCCAATTGAGCTACTGGCCTTTATCAGGACAAGAGCGCAAGCAACACATTGATGCGCCCAGTAACACAAAAAGGGCGCCGGAATGTACGCCCTTTTTGGTTTAATGTAAAGAGGTCTTAGTCGTGGATCTTGGCAACAACGCCAGCACCAACAGTACGACCACCTTCACGGATAGCAAAACGTAGACCTTCTTCCATCGCGATTGGCGCGATTAGAGTTACGGTCATTTGTACGTTATCGCCAGGCATTACCATCTCAGTGCCAGCTGGCAATTCGATGTCACCAGTCACGTCAGTTGTACGGAAGTAGAACTGTGGACGGTAGCCTTTGAAGAATGGAGTGTGACGACCACCTTCATCTTTGCTCAGGATGTAGACCTCAGCTTCGAACTTGGTGTGCGGGTTGATTGAGCCAGGCTTAGCACAAACTTGGCCACGCTCAACTTCGTCACGCTTGGTGCCACGTAGTAGTAGACCAACGTTGTCGCCAGCTTGACCTTCGTCAAGTAGCTTACGGAACATTTCAACACCGGTAATGGTGGTGGTAGAAGTTTCACGGATACCAACGATCTCGATCTCTTCACCCACTTTGATGATGCCGCGCTCGATACGACCGGTAATTACGGTACCGCGACCAGAGATTGAGAATACGTCTTCAACTGGCATTAGGAAGTCGCCGTCGATCGCACGCTCTGGCTCAGGGATGTAGCTGTCTAGCGCTTCGATTAGTTTGTCGATCGCTGGAACGCCGATGTCTGACTCGTCGCCTTCTAGGGCTTTAAGTGCAGAACCAGTAATTACTGGCGTGTCATCACCTGGGAAGTCGTAGGTATCTAGAAGTTCACGAACTTCCATTTCTACAAGCTCTAGTAGCTCTTCGTCGTCAACCATGTCGGCTTTGTTCATGAATACAACAATGTATGGAACACCAACCTGGCGAGATAGCAGAATGTGCTCACGAGTCTGAGGCATAGGGCCGTCAGCTGCGTTTACTACTAGGATAGCGCCGTCCATTTGGGCAGCACCGGTAATCATGTTTTTAACGTAATCAGCGTGACCTGGGCAGTCTACGTGTGCGTAGTGACGGGTGTCTGATTCGTATTCTACGTGTGCAGTAGAAATGGTAATACCACGCTCACGTTCTTCTGGAGCGTTGTCGATTTGATCGTAAGCTTTGGTTTCGCCACCAAACTTCTTAGCTTGGCAAACAGTCAAAGCTGCAGTCAATGTGGTTTTACCATGGTCAACGTGGCCGATGGTGCCAACATTTACATGGGGTTTATTACGTTCAAATTTTTCCTTGGCCATTTCGACAACCTCCGGAGTTAAGCGTTTAAGCCATTATTTCAAAAAACAAAAACAACCCGCCAACAGCGAGCCATAAAATTCCTTAGCGCAATAGATGGTGCCCATGACCAGAATTGAACTGGTGACCTCACCCTTACCAAGGGTGCGCTCTACCGACTGAGCTACACGGGCGCATTTTGCACACTTAGCAGCAACGCTGCTACAAATTTGGAGCGGGAGACGGGAATCGAACCCGCGTCATCAGCTTGGAAGGCTGGGGTTCTACCATTGAACTACTCCCGCCTAATACCGCTCACTAATAAGCCTCTTCGCGAACCCGCTAAAGAGGCCTATTAAAAAATGGTGGAGGGAGAAGGATTCGAACCTTCGTAGGCATAGCCGGCAGAGTTACAGTCTGCTCCCTTTGACCGCTCGGGCATCCCTCCAGATGTCCTTTGTGTTTTTGGTCCACTCGACCCACTCAATTAAGAGTCATTCCCCCAGCCCCGCTGGAAGGGCGCATATTCTCTTGATGCGCCCCCTCACTGTCAACAGCCAAATGCGCTTTTTATGTAATTGTTCGCTTACAAATTCGATTTTTACCGCTGCGCTTAGCCTGATAGAGCATTTCATCGGCTTGAGCTGCGTAAAAATCAGTCGAATGAGCAGGCGCAACCACTTTCGCCGTATCCACCCCAACCACACCCAAACTGATTGAAACCGTCACATTTTCAGAGCCTGGCAACGCAATCGGGTTCACTTCTAGGCCTTGGCGCACATCCTCAAGCACTACCGCAAATTCATCAGCACTTGCGCCCTGAGCAAACACCATCAACTCATCACCACCATAACGACCAATAATGTCACTGCGCCGCAAACGTAACCGTAAGCGCTCCGCAACAAATTTAAGCACCGCGTCACCCGCCAGGTGCCCCAATGTGTCATTAATATTTTTGAAATTATCAATATCCAACATTGCCAAAGAGAAACGCCCTCCAGCACGTTGCACCATAGATATTGAGCGCTCAACAGCCTCAATCAACGCATAGCGATTAAGAACCCCCGTCACCTTGTCTTGAGTAACAGAGCGCTGCACTCGGCGATAGCGCTGGATACGACCACGCACCAGCTCAACTAAGTAATCACCGTCATCAACCTTAGATAGAAAAGCATCCGCCCCAGCAGCGATCGCACGACTTTTATCAGAAGCCGTGCTAGAAACACTCATAAACACAATGGGAATATCAAACAGTTGCTCATGCTGACGCAGCACACGCGCTATATCAGCGCCATCGTGCCCTGGCATAACCAAATCCACCAACACTAACTCTGGGCGAAACTCTCCACACGCCGCCAACACATCTTCAGCCGAACCAACTGCTCGCACCGCACACCCCGCATCCGACAATACCGCGGAATACCAGCCCGCTTGCTCAACATCATCCTCAACCAACAACACACGATAGTAATTACCGCGATCAGTAAACTCATGAAGGGCGGTAGCCAAGGCAAAGACATTAACCGGCTTAGCAAAGTAACCATCACCACCAACCTGCGATGCACGAAAGCGCGCGTTAAAGTCGGTAAGAGAAGAAATGAAAAACACCGGAACGTGATAATCCAACTTTAGCCGCGCTTCGCGCACAAAGTCATACCCCGCTGAGCCCAACTGCGGAAACATTAAATCCACAAGCATGGCACTAGGCCTAACCGTCGCCACTTCTTGCGCCGCATCCTCTGGCGTCAAATAGGTCTTCACCACAAAACCCAAAGCTTCCAGCTGCAAACTCAGCGTAGAAAGCACAGCTTCGTCGTCATCAACCACCATAATGACCGGCGCATCACTCGGCACTTTTTCAGCATCCAGAGCAACCAGATCCACCCCAACAATCTGAATGGACTGTCCCAAAGATTCGCGCAATCGCAACCATGCTGGCTGCAGCGACTGATATACGGATGCATCCGCATCATAGGTGCCGCTTTGCCATAACCCCTGCAATAAAGCATCCAAGGCCGCGGCAGCCACACCCAATTGCGGCAAGCCATAAGAAACGCCGCTACCGGCTAACTTATGCACCAACCCTTTAAACACCAAGGCCAACTCTTCACTAGTTGGAGACTCTTTAGCTTGCTCCCAAGCCGATTCCAGCGCCTCTTTTTTGGCTGGCAACAGCTCGTAATAGCGTTGCCGAAGCTGCGTAATACGCTGACTAGCCTTCTCGCTTAATTTGACACTCACTCTTCAACCCCAAGCAAGCGCAAACAGGCCGCAACCGTTGCTCGACAATCAAGCGGCTTCGAAAAGAACATATCGGCACCGACACTTAGGGCCGATTCAGCGGCCTCAGCAGGCTCATCCGCACTACAAGCGATAACCGGTCCCTGATACCCCTCGTCGCGCAACCCGGCAATTGCCTTAAAACCTGTCCCCATGCCCGACAAATTCTTATCAACCAACACCAAATGCGGGCGACTCGTAACCGCAACCTCAAGCAAAGCTCGCGCACTCTCAACGCGCAGCACCATCAAACCCGCATCCTCCAAATACACAGACAACAAGTCCGCCAAGTCTGGATCATCCTCAGCCAAAACAACCACCGGCTGCTCAACCCGAGTATCAACACGAGAAGCCTCACCACGCACTGGCGCTGCCGGTAAATGAATATCGAATTTAGTACCCACGCCCAAGCGACTTTTCAGCTCGAGTCGACCACCCATCCGCTGCACCAACTGACGCACGATGGACAGACCCAATCCAACACCATTGCCATCATGCTCACCGACTCGTGAAAACGGCACAAAAATGCGCTCTTGCAACTCCGCAGTAATACCCGGCCCGGTATCCGAAACCTCAATATGTATATGATTACCCGCCCAAGCAAGACTCAAATCGACAGCACCTTTCTTGGTGTACTTAATCGCGTTATCAAGCAAATTGATGAGCACCTGACGCAAACGCATCTCATCAACCCACACATGCGCAGGCACGTTGTCTGCACAAACCACCCGAAATGCCAGACCACGAGCTTCAGCCACATGGCCGATCATTTGCTGAACATCAGCCAAAAGCGCCTGAACATTGACAGAAGAGGGAGACAGCTGCAGCTGGCCCGAAGTAAGCAAACCATGGTCTAGCAAGTTTTCAACCAGCCCCAACAGATGCAGAGCATTGCGCTCAATCACATCTAAACCACCAATTGGCTCGCCAAGCGGCGCCTCACGACGCAAGCGTTGGGAGTACCCCAAAATACTACTTAATGGCGTCCGAAACTCATGCGAAACACCACTAATAAAACGCGCTTGCTGGCGGTTTGCAAGTCGCAGCTCCTGCTCTTGCTTAGCCAACGTTTCCTGTGCTTCTTGCAACTGGACCATTAGCTGGTTACGACGATAACTCAGAATCCGAACTTCGTTCGCTACCTGCTGAATTTTTTGCGTTTCAGCATGCTCACGGTCGGCCTCGAACCAAGTCACCACATAACAATCGTCAACCGCCTGCACGCAACAATGCGCACTCATGCCAGACGGTGTCGCTAAAAACGGCCAATGATGTTCGCTCTCATCCGGCTCAAACTCAAAACCATGAAACGCAAGTTCGGCATCACGCAGATCACCGCCCTGCTGCAACCCCGCATAACCATAATGCCCAGGGTTTCCCCATAGCTCTTGCACACACCAATCCAGCCCCACACGCACACACAGCGGTGCATACTGCCTAACAGCCAGCTCAGCAACAGAGGCCGGATAATGCTGCACGTATAAAAGCCTTAACTAGGCGAGACTTGCTGCAAGCTGCTCAAATGCTTCTTGCACGTTATCGCTGGTACAAGCACTGGTTTTTAACCAAGAATCTGGATTTTCCAGCAATGCTGGGTGATCTGCAGGGACCTCCCACTCACCTTCTAGGTCAGCCTTATTTAAAAGCCCCACCCAAGGCAACTCGCCCATTTGCTCAGTAATGGATTGCTTTAGCTTCAAAGCGTTATCCAACGTGTAACCACGCGTGCCGTCCGCAACCAACAGAAACCCAGCCATACCTCGGAGATAGCTACGATAAACCGCATTTGCTTCTTCCGTGCCTGCGATATCCCAAATCACCAATTTCACAGTGACATCACCAACCGGCACCAGCTTGGTATCAATCTTTACACCCACTGTCGTGAGGTAACGATCATCAAACACTTCTCGAACATAGCGGTTCACTAGGCTCGTTTTCCCGACACCAAAGTCCCCTATCAAGCATAACTTTCGTGTTACTTCAGTCGCCACAGCGCACTCCTACAACCTGATATCAAACGCCTTTAAAGCGCCATATGTAAATTTTAATGTGACAACAGCCATCCCTGCGTTGTCATTTTGTTTTTGAACGGCCAATCGAATCAATGACTCGGGCACACCCCTTTGTTGCAGCAACTCTTTCACCTTGGTCGCACGGCGCTTAGAGAGCCCTTCTTCATGGTGATACAAAACCAACACAGCCTCTTCTGCGCTTGGCACCACCCGCAACCATTCATTTAGGTCGTCAGCAAGCTGCTCCATAGCAGCCCAACCCTGAGGCGACATCACCACACCGCTTGCAAATGCAAGCTTCTGCTGCTGAATATTAGTAGACAAGCGCTTAGCCTGCCCGTCCACCTCGCGATTCAACGCTTCCGCATTCACCTCGGAAAACAACAACAACTGCTCCCGATGCCAGCGCTGCAAGCGTGCACTCAAAACAGCTTCACCTGCATAACTAACATCACCCACCAGCATTAATACCTCACCCTCAAGGCGAGCACTAACACCAGTCACCATACGCTCATCTATCCAGCGCTGAACCTCATCAGGATTCACTTCAACTCGATCAACCGACGGCGCCAGCATGCCACCCAAGTTAAGCGCGCGCATTTGCTGAACCCAAGCCAGTGACGCCCGTCCTTCCGCAACCCAACCATCAGATTGGAACAGACTCACATCAGCAGGCACCGCCCAAAGCTCTCTTTTCTCTGCCACCAACGCACCAGGCAAAGCAGACCGATAGGGCGCAAACTGCCACTGCGCCTTGCTAGCAAACTCAGCGGGCAAATAATCAGCAGCCAACAACGGGCCCAGCAAGGGATCAAACATCCCTTTAGCCGCTAAAGCATCGCCGGACCTCGACCAATCCAGCAAAACCACATCATCACGCTCTATCAAGTTCAGCCTTGCTTGCTCAAAAGCCTGCCCGACTTGCCACTTCTGCCAACCAAACCACCCCAAGGAGGCAGCCACCAACAGGAGAACAAGAATGCCTAACCAAGGCTTTTTCTTGCCCTGCCCCTCTTCATCACCAGAAGAGGCGTCATCACGCGCCTGACTCAGGCTATCCGCGACAACTAATTGCATTTTCTCCAGCAACGGAGCCATAGGCTCTCTATCGCCATCAAAACCGGCCACTTGCTCATTGAACTCAGCATGCATATCAATTAGCAGCTGCTCCAAATCCTGCCGCAGAGTAATTGGCGGAGTACCATGCACAACAACAGCAAATGACAACTGTGCACCACTAATCACCCAAACAACGCGACCACCAATTTCAACTTCTTCTAGCTGCCCATCCCCCACCGAGAATGAGTCACGCACAAAATCCTGAATAGCCGTCAACATTGCTGACACGGCGTCCGAGTCAACTTTAGAACCTTCACCACTGGTTGCGTGCGCGGCAAGCAACCCTGTTTCGTTGTGAATCAGAAAGATTTCTTCAAGTGCATACGGCAAGGTGTTACGCATCACCAATTGAGCAAACGGCACACCCGTTCTTGCCGCCTCTAGGCGCCAACGCAACCCTTTCGGTGACAAGCTATATTCGACAGCCTGGTTGATCGCCTGATTAAAACCCTTAAGGGCACCCGCAATAGCCTTGCGAATAGAAATACCGATAGCCGGGGAAAGCGCTTCAGCAAAAGACTCCCGATCAGCGTGCACTGACTTTTTAACACCCTCAGCCACAACAGCATTGAGTGCCTCAGCCATCTCTTCACGCTGAGCTCCTTGCGCCAAATCCAAGGCTGGAGCCATCAGGGGAGCCAAATGCTCAGGGGTCGGCCGAATCTCATCAAGCTCGGCGCGCAATTTATCTAAATCGGATTTGATCGCCTCAAGCTCGCGCTGCTCGGTTTCTAGCAGAGCAGCTCGCAGCGCTTCAAGGCGCTTTTCAGCGCTCATCAAATCATCCGTCGCCGTTTTCTAACTTGTCAGCCACAGAACGTAACAAGCTAGCCAAATCCTCTCGAGGAGTAGCGCGATCCATCTCCGCTTGCAACTGCAGCTCAAGGTCAGCGATTTGCTTCGCTAAACCACCCGCTCGATCTTCAAGCATGCTCATAGTTTCAGTGATGGTGGCTTGCGCCTGACCCAAACGAGCCTCAATCTCTGCAAGCTCTTCACCAAGTAGCGCTGTGCGAATTTGACCAAGGCGACGCTCAGCCCAGTCGCCACCTTTAGACGCTGAGTCTTCTACGGTATTTTTATCGGGTGGGTTGCCGGAATCAGCACTCATAAGACACCCCCTATCACTCTGTTACTTCCCCAAGCGAGCAATATGTACTTTAACGCTTGTTTTGTAAAGCAGAACACTACCGAGCGATAGTGAGAAATAGAGAATGGTGCTGGCGGAGAGACTCGAACTCCCGACCCGCTGCTTACAAAACAGCCGCTCTACCAACTGAGCTACACCAGCACGAGGCGCGGTATTCTATGCATCTAGCCCCCTGTGCGCTAGCCCTAATTACAGGTTTTTTGATGCAAAAATAAAAAAAGCGCGGAAACCGCGCTTTTTCTAATCACATTAATCCCAAACAGGGGCTTAAGCACTTTTCGCCTTGTGCGCTCCCACCCGGTCTCGAACAAAACGCCAAGGCATGTAATTTGCCCAGCTTTCATCTTTGCCAAGCACATCAGCAATGATCTTAAGGCGGTCCTTGCCACCCACCATGCCATCGCCAAGGCATTGCCACATTGACTCAGCCATACTACTAAAGCGACCGTTACGAATAGCCTCCAAAGAGTGCATCCAAACAGTCACACCTACAGCCACCGCCTCACGGTTAGGGTTGCCGCTTTTTTGTAAGTCTTCACGCAGCACATGTAGCTGCGCCAACAGCTCATCAATATCGAGCTCAGCAACACCTTCAGAAACACTGCTTGATTTGTCGAATAATTCAGATGGAAACTCGCCTTTAGAGGCAGGCAGCTTGGCGACATAGTCACGCGCGAGCATGGCTGCCGAATAAAGCTCAGATAGTTCGTCTTTTGGTGCAACTTTAAGGTGTTCTAAAAACCCACGAAGCTCTCGCTCCACACCCATGTCGTGCCACCGCCTTGCTATTCCTTCAAGCATGGCTTCCCCTACTTTTGTCCCCGAACACGCACTTTAGGTAAGCTCCCGACGCCTACCCTCGCACCGCAGCGCTACATAATGTCGGCGATTTTCTCGCTACCGCTTTGCTCCACTGTGTCGTGTGTACGTGTTGCCTCAACCACCGAAGCACTGCTCATGGCCTCATAACCACTTAGCAGACCTGATGGAACGAAAAAGAGTTGTTCTGCGTCGCGCTTAACCGTTGCTGCAATTGGGCGAAGCAACTTACGAGCCAAGGCAAAGCCAGGCTCCATTGCTTTCCATAGTGACTCACCTTCCGCACGCAAATCTGAATTCACCAGCGCATGCCATGAGTACAACCAAACAGAAACACCAGTGGAAACCGCTTCTAAATTCGGGCTACCACTCTTCATTAAACTAGACTGAAGGCCTGACAGCTGGGCTTCGTAGCCAGCAGCCTTTAAGGCCTGAATGCTTTCGGCGGAGGCCTTGCCGTTGTAAAGACCATTAGGGAAGTATTTACCGACTGCTGGCAATTCTTCCACGTAAGCACGCGCAAGCATTGTCGCTGCAACTAGCTCTGCAACTTCTTGCTCGTTTCCTTGGGCAGCAGTATTCGCAAAACGCTGCATATCCTTACGCAGCTTGTGACTACCCAAGTTGTCGATGATCTTTTTTAACATACCGGCTCCAAATCCATTTCTGGACGCACTTATGATCAAATATACCAGTGCATTCTACATTGTAAACACCAGAACGCAAACAAATGTTCAGGAGCGGTTAGACAAGGCTATACCATTTTGTCGCAATCATAGGCTGCAGAAGCCTCTTGGGGCTTACTTCCCTGCAGAAAACCAGCTTGTTTAGCTTTAACCCAGTAGTGGCTTTTCTGCCAAACGGCCACATCCACACCCGCTTTCTCCAAGAAATTGCGCAATTTCTGGTCAGTTGACGGCAAAAGATCGACTTCCGCCCCCGCCAATTGCAAACGATTCACTACTTCAGACGCGACATAGGCACGTTCATATGGCCCCAGCAACTTGCACACCTGTTTTTCTGGCTTCGAACTCGCAGCAGGTCGGCTACTTTGTGAAGGCTCTGTTTTTACAGCTTGAACAGGCTTTGGCTTCGACGGTTTCGCCGCAGCTACTTTCGGAGAAGGCTTGGTTACCGGCGTTTTGGGCTTCGCTGGAGCTGGTTCTTCTTTCGCCATAGGCTTTGCTT
>JAPPPA010000294.1 GCA_028817755.1 Gammaproteobacteria bacterium
GCACTAATGCCTTTGTCATCGGCTTAATTGGCATTGCTTACTTAATCGATCCCAATATTCTGCTGGTCAACTACAACATGGCCGTGACAGACGCTGGTTTTGACAACTTCTTTCGCGCGGGGTCCGGCGGTTTGTTCCTGGCACTCGCCATTGGTTTTGGCTTAGGCGCCATTAAGCCAGAACACGAAAAAACATCACTCTTGATATTGCTGTTATTCATGGGCGGACTGGCGCTCGGACGCGCCGTCAGCATGCTAGCTATGGGGCTTTCACACCCAATGCTCGGTTTTTTATTTGCTTATGAGGTACTCGCAGCCCTAGTCGCCGCTTGGCTACTTAAGCGAACGCATTAGCGCGTCGGGTTTGGGCGCCACACGCCAAACAACTTAAGAAACAACACCGATAGGCGCGGCATTTTTTGATAGGTGCGTAAGAACAGGTTAAGACTGAGTGGATAAATCACTTCGCGCTTGTTTGCCTTAATCGACTTCACGACTTGCTCGCCCACATCGTCCGGTTCCAACACAGGGAACACGCCAGACACACGCGGATACCAACCCATGTCCGCATCATTGCGATCAAAGTAACCGGTGTTTACCTGCGCTGGGCAGAATAACGTCGAACCCACGTTATGCTCTTTTAACTCGTCATGTAACGACAATGCCAAACCCACCATGGCATGACGCGTTGCCGCGTAAGGCATCATGTAAGGGAATGGCACATAACCGGCAGGGCTGGTTAACGTCACGATATGACCTTGACGGCGATCGACCATAGACGGCACTACGGCATGGCTTGCCGCGACCGCTGCGGTCAGCGGGATACCTACCGGCAAGTCCGCTTCTGCCGCTGTTTGCATATGCAAGGGCTTAAATGTGCCGCCACCAACATTGTTCACCAGAATGTCGATTTCGCCGAAATAGGTCACAACATCCGCCAGCACACGGCGCACATCATCAGCATCCATAAGATTGGCGCTAAAGCCTTTCACTTCGCCCACTAGCTCAGTGGCAGTCGCATCCAGCTTGTCTTGCGAACGCGCCAAAATAGCAACTTTGGCACCAGCCTTAGCCAAGGCTCCGGCAATACCTTTACCAATACCTTCGGATGCACCCGTAACAACGGCGACTTTACCCTGTAAATCTTTCATGTTTTGTTCTCTGTGAGGAAGCTCTAATTACGCCTGCAGACTACGCTGCAAAACCAGCGCGGTATTGCCCGGGGGTTTGATCAAACCAACGCTTAAAGGCGCGTTGAAAACTACTTTGCTCCGAAAAGCCCAACATTAGGGCCACATCTAGCAGCGATAACTCTGCGTCTTGCATGTACTTGCTGGCCAAGTCCGCACGCACTTCATCAACCAGTTCTTTATATCCTTTACCTGCCGCCTCAAGTTGGCGCTGCAAGGTTCTGGCAGAGGTGTGGAATTGCTCAGCGGCGTCATCCACGCTGGGAATGCCGTAAGCCATAGCATCCGCAATAAATTGTTTGGTTTTAGCAATAACGGGATCTGCATCCGTTTGGGCGCCCTGCAAGGCCTGCAAGCGTTGTTTGGCCTGGGCCTCTAATACGCCTTTAAGCTGAGGGTTGCCGCCAAAGAGCTTGATTTGGCCAAAGTGCGCAGCAACGTGAATAGCATTGCAATCGGCGTTGTACTCTACCGGGCAGCCAAAGAATGCTTCTTGCTCTGAAGCATCGGCTGGTGGCTCATGCGCCAAACGCACACGGTTGGGTTTATAACCTGCGCCACCGATCATCTTGCCGATATTGACCCAACCCGCAAAACAAAATTCATCGTTATGGCGGCAATACGGCTCACCTCGGGCCGGGTGTGGATCAAAGCCAATAATGACTTCATCACCCTCTTCTCGATGCGTTACTTTGCCGCCATTACCCAATAAGTCTTGGTAACGAATCACTAACTCAAACGCATCCAACACGGTGTCGCAACTAATCACCAGCATGCCCAACACACCTAAGTGTGCGACCTGCATCGACCGGCCCATATTGAACCCTACGTTAGGGTCACCCGTGAGTCGCTCAACCAACTCAAACACCTCGTTGGAATTACTGTCATCCAACAAAATATCGGGATCAGACAGCTGGCTTTCCTCAATACCCAACTCATCCAGCAACGGCTGAATATCCCTACCCTGTTGAATAAGGTAATCAAACATCGGCCGCAGATAACCAAGGGCAACGTAGAGATTTTCAGGAGTTTCTGCCATGCCGGTTAGTTTAATCGCAACGGGGCGCCGAACTAAACCTATGACGCCCTAAAGCCAAACAACTTTTGCAGCGCCCTGATGGGTTCGGAGAAAAACTCAGACGCCAATTGCTGGCGCGTTTTGTTATGCAGGCGATTATGCGAGCCATCGCAAAAAGGTAAGTCACCAGACTGCTCGCAGCTGCACACTAATACGGTTTGATCTTTGTTCGGCTGGAAGTCGCCTACCTGACAAGGCGAACCGCTGCGATCACACAACGGTTGCGTCGTACTTTTTCCGCAATGACACAGGGCATATTGCTCGCCGGCTTTTGCCATCAACACCCTAGGCATTGGCGCGTCTTGTTGTTGATTCGCCATTACGGTTTATAGGGCGTTTTCACCAAACGGTTGCCCGAGTAAGAGCCAATATATAAATGCTTATCTACCTGAAAGCCGACTGTCGCCGCACCCATTGGCTGGCCGCCTTCGTGGCTATAAATCACTTCATGCGCCAGCGTTTCGGGATCGAGCCTTACGATGTTGTAAGTACCACCACAGTTGTTGGGCGCAATTTCTAAACAACGAACAGACTCAAACAACCCCGTCGGCATACTTGCGGCGAGTAAGCGGCCACTTTGATCCCAGCGGATATTGTCTAGGTGCGGGATTTTCTCCGAGCTAGCGACGCGCTCACCTGCAACACGGTCAACCTTATGCACGTAGCCGTCGACACTGGTATTCATAAACAGGTAACGACCATCGGCACTCAACTCAACACCATTGGGAAAGCCCGCTTCAGTACCCGGCACTGTCTCAAATTGGCGCCCATCGGCCACACTCAACCCTTTCCATTCCACCGCATGGCCACTCGGAATACCTAACACGGCTTTTAACGATGGCCACGATGTGGTGCCGAAACGCAACGCGTCTCTGTTAAACATATGCGAATAAATAAAGCCGCCTTCTGGTGTGGCAACGACACTATTGGCGAAGTCATTTTCTGGCAACGAAACGCATCCGCGCCATTCAATGTCGTACTCGCCTTGCTGAGAAACCACTTCAAAAAACTCAACGCTTTCACGTTCGCCGTGGTTAATCACGAGCAATTGCCCGTCGCCGTCAGCCCGCTGCGAGTAATGAATACCATGTGGCGAAAACACATCACCCGGCGGGCCTGGGCAATCAATATCAACCCAAACCTCGCTGGCGGGCTGGTCAAAGAGTTCGAACCGTTTGAGTTGCTCTGTTTCGGTATTAAATAAAGCTAGGTAGCCGCGCGCATAGGTGAACATGCTGCCAAGCTCAGCCACCACTAGCGTTTTACCATCGGGCAACAAAGCAAAGTCTTCCGGCTGATGAAAACCACACACGGGCTTAGCATCACCCACTGCTTCACATACCGCGGAATCGATATCGTTTTTGCCACAGCCGATCAAGGCCAATACGCTAGCGGCTAATGCCAAGCCATATCTAAGCATTCATCACCTCAGACCTTTCCAAAAATTCCACGTTAGCACCCTAAACACCAAGCGAGATACCGAAAACGGCGCATCAAGGCTTCGCCATCATAACCAAATCATCACTCTTAGCCATCGCCAGAAAAGTCCAGAGTTTTCACTCTAGTGTTAACAACCATTAACCTAAAAAAACCACTTAGCGTCTTGATGCGCTACTATTGTCGGTTCAGAAAATACAGCCAATAGATGGGGACAGCACAGCGCTGGCACCTTATGGATGGAGGAGACCGTAATGGCTAAGACACAACCCTTGGGGCCCGGGGATTCATTTTTCCTTGTTACCGAGAGTGACAACACACCAAACCAGGTAGGCGTACTCGTTCGCCTTAAGCTGCCTAAAGGCGCACCTAAATCTTATGTAGCTGACATGGTGCAGCACTTCAAACAGTTCCCTGTTAGACAGTCACCATTCAATAAAAAGCTAGCGCCTAATAGCATCGGCGACCCACTTCCAAGCTGGGAAGTAGAAGAAGACGTGGATTTGGATTACCACCTGCGTCACTCTGCTCTGCCTTACCCAGGTGGTGAGCGCGAACTGGCGCAACTTATCTCTCGTCTACACAGTATTCCACTAGACCACGCTCGCCCAATGTGGGAAATCCACGCGATCGAAGGCCTAGAAGATGGCTGCTTTGCAATCTACTCCAAAATGCACCATGCATTAGTTGATGGCGTAGCGGGCGCAAAAATGGTGGCACGCTGGACATCCGTATCTTCTGAAGTTGAAGAAAACTTTGTGCCGCTATGGTCACAACCTAAAGAACAACGCAAGAAGCGCGCACCGCGTGCAGCCACTCAAACCTCTAGTTTGATGGAACAAGTTACCGACCCGCTTAAGTCGATTGCGGGCGTTGCTTCTGCCACTTGGGACACCCTACTCGGTGGTCGTGGCAAAGGTACTCCGGGCTTGGTTGCGCCATATTCAGCGCCAGAAACCATTCTTAACGTACCGGTTGGCCCTGCCCGCCGCGTAAGTATTGTTGAGTTCAAAACAGAGCGCCTAAAGGCCGTTGCCAAAGAGCTTGGCGGCACGCTAAATGACGTGGTTATGGCCATGTGTGGCGGCGCACTACGCGGCTACCTAGAAGAGCAAAACGCCCTTCCTAAAAAGCGCCTTGTTGGTCAAGTACCGGTTTCTATTCGTCCGAAAGACGGCCCAGAAGAAGGTAACGCGATTGGCATGCTGCTAGCCAACTTGGGCACCGACATCGCCGATCCGGTTGAACGTTTTAAAGCGGTTAACCAATCAATGACAGCTGGCAAAACCATGTTGCGCTCGATGAACAAAGAGCAAATCACCGCTTACGCTGCTTTGCTAACGCTGCCATTTACCATCGGCCAGATCACCGGTATTGGTAACCGCCGTCGTAAGCCAATGTCTAACGTCGTGGTTTCAAACGTACCGGGCCCACAAGAGAAGCGTTACTTAAACGGCGCAGAGGTGCTTAACATCTCGCCAATCTCTTTCATTATGCAAGGCCAAGCGTTGAACATTACCCAGTTCAGCTACGACGATCGCATCAGCTTTGTTTACATTGCCTGCCGTAAGTCACTTCCTAGCGTGCAAAAGCTGGTGCCACACACCGAGCAAGCACTAAAAGACTTGGAAGACGCGGTTAAGAAAATGAAAAAGCGGAAAACCACAACCAAGCGAACTGCTAGCAAAAAGTAAGTAGCACGCTGTTGTGAAAAACAAAAAGCCCCTGAATTTCAGGGGCTTTTTTGTTTCTCCATTACTGCACAGCGCAGGCACCGTAATCTTCACTTAACATACCGCCTTATTGTCACGAGCATCACCGGACTTTCGGCGTTATAAACATGCCCCACGCCATCGCAAAACATCTAGCCGTTATCGCTGCCGTTATCTGCCTAAGCAGCTTCTCTGCAACGGCCCAGCAACCCAATATCGTCTTACTCATTGGCGACGACGTCGGGTATAGCGACCTAGGCGCCTACGGCGGCGAAATCGACACACCGCATCTAGATGCCTTGGCAGAAGCTGGCACGCGCTTCGCCAACTATCACAGCACGGCCTCTTGCTCGCCAACCCGCTCAATCTTAATGACCGGCGTTGACCACCATCGCAACGGCCTAGGCAATATGGTCATCGTGGCGCCTGAAGAACATATTGGCCAGCCCGGCTACGAAGGCATGCTTAACGATAAAGTCGCCACCCTCGCAGAAATGCTACAAGCCAACGGCTACCACACCTATCACCTCGGTAAATGGCACCTAGGCAATGCGCCAGACAAGCGGCCATACAACCGCGGTTTTGAACGCACCATAACGCTGGGCGACACCGGCGCAGACAACTGGGAACAACGCAGCTACCTACCCAACTACGACAAAGCGCATTGGTATGCAGACGGTGTAGAACACCAGCTGCCAGACGATTTTTACTCTTCCAAATACTTTGTCGATAAAGCCATCGAATTTATCGGTGACCAACACGCCGACGGGCGACCGTTTTTTGCCTCTATCGGTTTTCAAGCAGTACACATCCCCCTTCAAGCACCTGCAGAGTTCACTGAAAAATACCACCAGCGCTACCAAGACGGCTGGGGACCAATCCGCCAACAGCGCCGCGACCGCGCCGCCGAGTTAGGCTTAATACTGCGGAATACACCTTTCAGAGAAATGGCCACCACCAAAAGTTGGGATGCCCTTAGTGCTGATGAGCAAGCCTACAAAGCCAGAATCATGGCCGTTTACGCCGGCATGCTAGATGCGATGGATCACCACATTGGTCGTCTCGTGACCTATTTAAAAAGCATTGGGCAATACGAAAACACCGTCTTTATTTTCCTATCCGACAATGGTGCAGAACCCTCTGACCCACTGGCCAATCCATCGATGGCACGTTGGGTTAATTGGCACTATTCCACCGCCATAGAAGACCTTGGCAAACGAGGTAGCTATGCAGCCCTTGGCCCCAGCTGGGCCAGTGCCGCCGCCTCGCCCGGCGCCTTTTACAAATTTTGGGCTGGTGAAGGTGGCGTTCGCGTACCGCTAATTATTAGCTGGCCCCACGGTGCCAAAACTGGGGCTATAGAAGCAGGTAGCATCGAGCAAAGCTTCGCGCATGTTAAAGACATCATGCCGACCATATTGGCACTCACCAACACCGCCGACCACGGTGGCAACTTCAATGGCAAAGTCGTAGAACCCATCACCGGCAGCAGCTTACTCCCCGTACTCAATGGCCAAGCCGATCTCACCCATGCGCCAGACAAAGCCATTGGTTATGAGCTCGCAGGTAACGCCGCACTCTACAAAGGTGATCTAAAACTGCTCCGCAATTTACCGCCCATCGGAGACGGCGAATGGCACCTGTATAACATCGCTAACGACCCCGGCGAAACCAATGATTTACGCGACACACTGCCCCAACAGTTCGCCGAAATGCAGGCCGACTACGCCGCCTACGAAAAGGCCAATGGCGTATTACCCATGCCTGCCGGATACAACTACATAGAACAAGTTGAGAAAAAAGCGCGGCAGATGTTTATCGCCCGCTGGTGGCCCAAATTGCTAGCGATCGCAACCCCGACGCTACTACTGCTAGTCATCGCTATTGCTCTACTCAAGCGCCGAAAAAGTCACTAACGACTAGGACTTAGGAAACCAAGGGAAAAAGATATTGGTAGTACGCTGGTATTCGGCGTAACCCGGTCGTTTTTTCACTGAGAAGTATTCAGCGGGTTTAGCGCCAGTGGCATACACCAAGGTGAAATACATCACCGCCGGCACACCAACCAAAGCAACCGCATAAACACTACCGATTAACACTCCAGCATTGGCAAACACCGCCAACAAAGAAGGCAGCGAAGCGATTGCCAAACCACACCACACGAGCCACTCGGCAAAGTAGTTAGGGTGACGGCTGTAGCGCCACAGACCGACATTACAGACCGCATCACGCGGGTTATTGGCAATAAAGTGCAGCTTGTGACCATCGGCAATGGTTTCCAACACGTAGGCCACGCCCCAGAGCGAAAAACCGAATAATTCAATCGCCGACAGCGGCGAACCTTGATTCGCAACAATCAATATACCCGGCATGGCTAAGACGCTGATATTGGCTAAACCCTGAGTAATGGCATCCAGCTGTAAATGCAGCTTGGGATGCTTTGCGCCCCGCTTGGCGAGTACTTCATGTCGGTATTGGTAGCGTGGGAATTCATGTTTGAAGATCACGCCGGTTTTTAAACCCATTGCCACCGCGCCGAAGCCCATGCGAAGCCCAACAGCCAAATAAATAGCCGCAACAATATAGGCACTCCAATTGCCTGGCTCCGCCGCCCACATCAGTTGTCCGCCAATCAGCGTTAAGCCGAATGGCCAGGCAATATCAACGTAAGAAAGCCGCCCGGTTCTGGCGATAGGAATGATCACCACAAACAAAAACAGCAGCCCTTGGGCTGCTGCGTTGGTTAAAGCGAATTCGGCAATAAAAGCATTATCAGCATTGAGCAGGAAGGCCCACACACCGATAAAGCTAACACACAGAAACACCGCACTCATGCTTATTGCGCCTCAATAAATGCTCGGTAAACCTGTGCCGTTTCTGCGGGTATTTCTACCATTGGCATATGGCCGATACCTTCGAAAACATGCAGCTTGCCGTTAGGCAGTTTGCTTTCCCAAACAGGCCCCGCACTGGCATGAAGAATTTGGTCGCCACTGCCCCACATCACTAATGTCGGCGTTTGGATATGTTGTAGCTCTTCGGTTAGCCAATCATGGTGATAAAAGCTACCTTCGATATGACGCAGTTCTTCACGACGCTCGATATACATTTCACCCGTAGCGGCGATAACCGAAGGCGGCAAGAACGGTGGCTTTTCCATGGTTAAGCCGTAGAACAACTCAAACTCTTCTTGATTGTGAACGAAGAACGGGTTTTTACCCTTCTCGATCATTTGATGCATGGTGCTCAGCACAGGAAAGTCCAAACCTGCTGGGTCCACCGGCGCAGCAGTGATAGTGCGCTCGGGGTAGAGCCGTGCAAACCACGCGGTAATAAACCCGCCCATGGAGTTACCAATCACATGCACATTTTCAATACCGAGCTTGTCTAGCAGTAATGCCACGCGGGTCGCTTGAGCTGGTGCGCTGTAATCCCACTCGGCTTGGTAACCGGTATCGCCGTGGCCAGCTAGGTCAGGAATCACCACGCGGTAGTCTTCAACAAAGTGTTTGGAAAAGCGTGGCCAAACATCTTTGTCGGAGCTAAAACCGTGAATCATCACGATCGCAGGTTTGTCCTCAGGGCCACCCACATAGGCTTCCATTTTCAACTCGCCAATATCCACGGTCTGTTGTTCTAAACCGTAAAAACTCGCCTCGGCATCGGTGGCATTGGCGTAAATCCACGCACCCGCCGTAGGTGATGTCCAAGCCCAATAGCCAGCGATGGCGATCAAGGCAACTGCAATCAACTTCTTCATGCTTGTTCTCGTTTTATTTAGCTTGAGGATAATAAGTGAGGTCGGTAATCGACTTCATTTCACGCCATAGAATACGTACTAATAAACGCAAAGACACGAAACGAGTCGCCAACCAAATACGGAACGAGCTCTTGCCATACACAATCCGCACACGGCCTTTGCCGATCGAGGCGATCACATATTCAACAATATCTTCTGGTGGCGTAGTGAGATAGCGGTCTTTAAAGTCTTGGCCTTCATCACTACGCACAATATTGGTAGCAATACCGCCGGGGTGCACACAAAACGCATTCACCGGCGTTTCTTGCAGTTCCACCATCATCGCTTCGGTAAAACCCCGCACGGCAAATTTGCTGGCGCAGTAGTCGCTGTTGCTCGGCGTGCCGATTAAGCCAAACACGCTCGACACATTCACAACCGCACCTTCGTTATTGGCTAACAGCTGCGGCACAAAGGCACGCGTGCCGTTGACCACGCCATAGTAGTTAATACCCATGATGCGAGCATGCTCTTCGTTGCTCAGCTCCCAAGCCGGCTTTTGCGCGCCTTCAATACCCGCGTTGTTAATAATCACATGCGCATTTCCGAAGCGGTTTTTAACGTTATCGGCAAAATTGTCCATCGCACTTTTGTTGCTAACGTCGAATGTTTCAGAATGCACTTCAACGTCGCCGAGCATGGCGACTGTTTCTGAAAGCCCGGCGGCGTCATAGTCATTAAGCGCTAACTTTGCGCCGCGCTTAGCAAAAGCCTGGGCATAGGCACGGCCCATACCAGAGCCTGCGCCGGTTACGACAACGACTTTGTTTTTAAAGTTTTTCATTACTGTCTCCTCTAACACCGCTAGTCCTGAGCCTGTCGAAGGGCGGCAAAACAGATGTTACTAATTTCTCTGGTTCTCCCTTCGATGCTTCGACAAGCTCAGCACTTCAGGGTGAACGGAATCTTTTCTACGCAGCCTCTGGCAGTGCTTCTAATGCGCCATTGCTAACGCCCACTGTAATTTCATGATGATCAGCCACAAACTTCGCCGCTAGCCTTTTGTAGCTAAAACTAAAGCCGGGGAACATCGCAATCACGTGACCGCTATTACTTTGGTACCAGCTGTTACAACCGCCTGTTTTCCAAACAGTTTTGTCCATTTCTGAGTGGATCATATCGGTGTAGTCGGCCTCGGCCTGCGCTTTCACCTCAATGGTCTGCTTGCCGCCATCCAGCACGTGCTTAATGCTCTTGGCGATGTATTCCAGCTGCGATTCAATAATAAAGATCGCCGAGGTATGACCAATACCGGTATTCGGGCCGGTCATGATGAATAGGTTCGGGAAGTTCGGCATCGCCGTGCCTAAATAGGCGCGTGGGAACTCTGCCCATTGGTCAGCAATGGTGACGCCGTTTTTACCGGTCACCGGATAAGAAATCACACCGTCGGTTGCTTGGTAGCCGGTGGCATACACAATCAAATCCACATCACATTGCTGGCCTTTGGTGGTCAGAATGCCTTTCTCGTTGATCTCGGCAATGCCGTCGTCTTTGGTATGCACTTGCACATGCGATTGATCCAAGGCCGGATACAAGGTGGTTGACAAAAGAATACGCTTACAACCGATGGTGTAATCCGGCTTCACCGCTGCTTGTAATTCAGGTTTGGTGATGGCCTTTTTGATAAAGCGCTCGGCTTTACGTTGTGCCGCCAACTTGAGCATAAATTCTGAATATTTAAAGCCAACCACGCGGGTCTCTAAACCCCAATAAATCATGCTGCGTAGCAATTTGTACATCGGTTTAAAGCCCAGTAACCAACGCTCAAGCTTGCTGAATTTACGATCCGGGCGCGGCAACACCCAATGCGGCGTACGTTGGAAAACGTGCATTTCGGCCACGTCATCCACCATCGCCGGAATCGCCTGCGCCGCACTGGCGCCGCTACCAATAATGGCAACGCGCTTACCTTTGTAATCGTAATCCCAGTCCCAACCGTTGGTATGGAATGACTTGCCGGCAAAGGTTTCACGGCCGGGAAAGTTCGGCGTCATTGGCGTACTCAGCGGGCCGCTGGCGTTAATCAAAAACTGAGCGCGATACGTTCCGTTATTGGTATTCACCTGCCACTGCTGGGCTTGCTCATCCCAGTTCACGCTTTCCACACTCGTGTTTAGACGCACCTTTTCGCGCAGGCCGTTTTTGTCGATCACGTGATTGGTGTATTCCTGCAGCTCGGCTTGCTCGGCGAACATTTGCGACCATTTATAAGGCTCAGCTTCAATTGAATACAGCGGAGACTGCACGTCTACCGCGGCACCGGGATAGGTGTTTTGACACCAAGTGCCACCCATAAAATCACGGCGCTCAAGCATGACGTAATCGGTCACGCCCATTTTTTGCAGCTTCATGGCTGCGCACTGGCCGCCAAAGCCAGTGCCGATAATGATCGTGGTCCACGTTGTGGTTTGTTTTTCTGTCGTCATTTTTTCGACTCCTCAGCAAATCTATGAGGCCATAATGCCGCAACTTTGACAACAAGCATTGTCACAAAATGACAATTAGTTGACCTCAGCTGCCATATTCAACAAAAAGGCCGCTTTAATGCGGCCTTTTGCAAAGTAAAAACGCGTTTACAACTCAATCTTTCTAAGCTTGAGCGATAGCTTGGCAAACCATACGTAAAGCGTTGGGAATAAGCGCACCACAATGTCTTGCATACGGCCGTCACTGATAAAGATACGCCCAGTGTTCTTACGAATACCTTTCAAAATGATTTCAGCAGCCTTATTGGCTGGCGTGCCACGCTGCAACGCTTCATGGAAGCTTTGCGTGCTCTTGCCGTGATAATCCGCATTCAAGGTAATGTTGGTGGCCACTGCACCGGGGTGCACACAATGCACGGTTAAGTTACGCACACCAGCTACATAAAGCTCCGCACGCAAGCTATCGGTAAAACCGCGTACCGCAAATTTGGTGGTGCAATACGGCACCAAGTGCGGCGCGCCCAAAATCCCTTGGCTGCTAGACAAGTTCACAATCGCCGCCTCTGGGCGTTTGAGCATATGCGGGTAGCAACGCATGGTGGTGTGCACCACACCCCAATAGTTAATGTCGGTAATTTTCTCAAAATCAGCTTCGGTCACCTGCTCAAAAGTACGGTCACCTAGCGCGATACCGGCGTTATTAATCAGCACATCAATCTGACCAAACTCGTCTAGCACGGCATCAACAAAGTCGTTGATCTGCGACTTGTCGCTCATATCCACCGGCGCGCTGTAATAGGTCGCACCCATGGCTTTCAATTTAGTCTCAGTGCTCTCTAAATTTGCGATATCACAGAACGCCACTTTCGCACCCTGCTCTGCTAACGCCATGACCAAGTTATGGCCAATACCGTCGCCACCACCACCGGTCACAATGGCTACTTTGTTATTAAAACTTTGCATGACTTCCCCACGCATAATTATGTGTTGCAAGCATTGTTACTGAGAGCAGCGTTAATAGCATTGACATAAAATGACAACATTCAATGTCAGATTATGCAAATCTCCAATTCACATTCGGAATTAACGACTAAACAACGCCAAATCAATACACGCCGCCATGGCCTCGTAACCAGCTGGATTGGGATGTAAACGATCACCACTGTCGTAAGCTGGCAACATCACTCCCGGGTTATCCGGATCTTCTAAACACGCCTTGAAGTCAACCACACCATCGGGTACACCACTGGTACGTATCCACTCATTTACCGCCGCGCGATTGGCCGCTGCCGTAGAGCTGCCATGCAACACGCCAATGCCCGCCGGTAATTGCCCAACCGGAAATCCAGCAGCAGGCGGGATGGTACCGGCAATAACGTTAAGCCCATGCGCCTGCAAATCGCTTACTAATTGGTTGTAACCATTAATAACCTCTTCTGCGGTAGTAGAAGCGTCATTACCAAAGTCATTGGTGCCAATCATGATGACCACATCGGTCACGCCTGGCACAGCCAGTACGTCTTTGGGGTAACGCAGCAACAACGCTTCGCCATACTGTGGCGCCAGGCCTGCACCCGTTAATTCATTGCCACCAATCCCGGCATTAGCTACCGACAAAGGACGGTTCGCGGCCAGTAAACGACGCGCCAAATAGTCCGGATAACGCTGATCTAAATTGGTGCCTTCTGGCATATTGTCTGCACCGAAGGTATCGAAAAAACTGGTTGCGCCATCGGTAATCGAATCACCCACCGCCACCACTACGCCAACATTGCTGGGCGCAACCACGTCCAGGCCTTCTAACAAAAGCCAGTTATTCGCTAAATTAAATTCGCTGGGTAGAAACGGGCTGCCATCGGCTTGCCCAGAAAAATCACCCGGCGTGCTGGTGTAGGGAATTTCACGTGCATCTAAATGGCGGGAAGGTTGGTCGATAGTGCCCGGCACGTAAAAGTCGACCGCGATTTTTTCAAATGCATTCACATCAAAGTGAATCGGGTCAGAAGCCACAGACTCACCCGGCTGAATAGTGACGGAATCACTGCCCGCAAAACTCAGCTGACAATTACTGCCTTCGATCACATTAGCGCCAACGTCTTGCTTGGCTAGCTGAACATTACTCAGCGTAACCGCCGTTGCGCCATAGCGGTTTTGCAAACGCAGGCGCACCACGTCGCCATCCCAATGCGGCGCGATAAATTGGCGCTCGGTTTGGCCTGCTAATGGTCTTGATATTTGTGCATCGGTGGGTGCTGTCATCCAGCTATTTACCCAATGCTCGCCCAAACCAGGCTCCGCTGTAGCAGCACATTTCTCGGCCACGCCTTCGGGCGGCAATTCGGTTAGCAACTTATTGTTATGCGGCGAGTGACCACCGCAGGCCACCAGCAGCAATAGCGTTAACAACGGTAATAAACGCATGGCGATGTCTCCTCATTAGCATGACTGCGACTGAGGCCAGAATGACAAACTAATGTAGCTAGTTCTTGACCAGTGGCGCCGATTTTTGGCACCTGAAGTCAATTACTTGGACTGCCGAGTCAAGCCGCCACCATTCGCCCGCCCTACGATGCGCTGCATTCTTGGAATAGACCCAGAGCAAAAACATGAAATCCAAATTTAGCCTAGCAGCCCTAGTACTCGCCGCCATTACCGCCACCACCTACTTTGTACCCGGCGCGATGCCCGCGGGCTTATTAGAAGCCAGCTTTAATGTAGAGCGCGCTCGCCACGGCGTTAGCCGAGAAACCTTATCTGTAAACGGCCGCGACTGGGTTTACTTAGACAGCCATCCGCAAGGCTGTGGTGATTGCGAAGTCATTCTCGCGTTTCATGGTTTTACCGCCGACAAAGACAACTGGATGCGTTTTGCCAAAGGCCTAGTAAACGACTACCGCCTTATCGCGCCCGACCTACCCGGCTTTGGTGAAACCAGCCGCATAGCAGGCGAAAAATACACACTGGCACTACAAGCCCAACGTGTAAAAGAGCTGCTTAACGCCCTAGATATTCAACGCGTTCACGTCACCGGCAATTCAATGGGCGGGCACCTCACCGCAATCTATACCCACCTATACCCGCAAGATGTTTTAAGCATGGGCTTGATGGATGCCGCCGGTGTAACCGAGCCAGTTAAAAGCCTACAAACACTCGCCTTTGAACGCCGCGAGTCTCCACAAGTTACACGCGGTTTTGAAGAGTACGAAGCCATGCTGAAAATGGTGTCGGAGCAAGAGCCGTTTATTCCACTCCCGGCCAAGCGCTACTTTGCCAATATCGCCACCACTAACGCCGACCACTACCAGATCATTCTGGATGATTTACTCGCCGACGATAGCAGTCGCCTAGAGCCCTATCTGCCATACATTCAGCAGCCCACACTCATTATGTGGGGCCGCCAAGACCGCTCTTTAGACGTGAGCTCTGTTGCCGTATTTGAGCAACTGCTACCCAACGCCCAAAGCCATATCTTTGAAAACACCGGCCATCTGCCCATGGTGGAACGCCCTGCCGAAAGCGCCGCAATTTATCGCGCTTTTCTACAGTCGCTATAGGAAACTCAAACCATGATTAAGAACCTAGCCAACACCCTGTGGAGCGGCGAGCTGAAATTCTCAGAAAAACTTCGCCCGCTAGCCAATCTTTACGCCATTAGCTTCGCGCTTATTTTCGCCGCGGCGTTTATGCCGCTATTGCTAAGCGAAACCTTCGCCAACGTTGGCCCCGGCATGGGCGAGCAAGTTAGCTTTCAACTGATACAAGACGAACTCACAGGCCTGTACGAACGCAGCAAAGAAGGCGGTTATCACGAGTTCTTCTTTGGCGTTGTTATTCTGCTTTGCGGCGCCCTATTCGCCCGTGCATTAGCTGGCCTGCGTGCTTACTTTTTGTACCGCGGCCCTAACGGCGAAAAATACCCCATGGAAGAAATGTACGTTTGGGGCATGACCAACTTCTTCGGCCTACTCGGCGCAGTCGTATTAGGCGTAATCGCGGCCAGCATTATCTTTATGCTCGGCGGCGACTTCACCAGCAGCCTAAATTTTGTCGGTGATATGGGCGCTTATGCGCATGGCCTCGTTGGCCAATACGTACCCACTATTGTCGAACTGCCTTCATGGCTCGCCATGTTACTGATTTACCTGCTCGGCACCTTTATTCACTACTGGGCACACCGCTGGAGTCACGACTTCCGTGCCGCGTGGTTGCTGTTCCACCGCATTCACCACATGCCCCGCGTGCTTAGCGCTCACACCACTACCGCCGTGTTCTTCACCATTCCACTCTTGGTGTTTGTAGTTATTCCTTACAACTTCGCCTTTGCCGCCGCTACCAAACTGTTTTCAGAACAGCCGCTGTATATCGAAACTGCCATCATCATGTCGCTGATGAACATGGTCGACCCGTGGTCACACGCCACCGCGCTCTATAAAGAAGCCATGAACAACCGCTGGTTACGCACCATGGGTTTTGTATTTAACGCCGGCGCGTGGCACGCCATGCACCACGCGGCGGAACTGGAATACACCGGTAAAAGAAAAGCCAACAACACCGTAAATATCGGCGGCGGCAACCTCTTCTGCATGTGGGACATCGCCTTCGGCACCTACGTTCCACCCAGCAAAGAATGCCCACAACCAGGCCTCACTGGCAATCCAGATTTAGTCATGAATCCACTTCGCCAAGCGCTAGCAGGCACCGTGCAAATCGCCTATGAACTCTGGCACAACAAAAACTGGAAAGACCGCTTCTGGATTCTGTTCGGCAGCTCAGATTGGAACCCACCAATTACCAAAGACTTTGCCTTAAAACAGAGTTAAATAGAGGCAACAGCTGCTGAGTGTTACAGTGCCAAAAGAAACATTTAGCAACCGGCCCAATAATATTCAGATATTCATCTTATTGGATAGTTGTCTTCTAATTAGCATTAGGAATCATTCAACGTGGATACAGATATGGGCGGATATTGGAAGTACTACTCTGATACGTTCGATTGGAATGAAGAACCTTTCTTTAAACCGCTCGATAAGTCCCATTCAAAAGACGTGTTTAAGGCTGCGGGTCTGAATGAAAAGCAATCAGATTCCCTAATAGCATCGGGTTATGTGACTGTTCCTAATAGCGATGTAGTTATCGATCGCTTTTATGGCGGAGCCATTGCTTCTAGTGATTTAGTGTCCAGGTTCCGGCCACAACAACTTCCAGAGCTATTTGAAAAACCACGTTCCCGCGCATGGGTTAAAACTGCACATTCGCTTACAGAGTTGTATCGCATTGTTGATGAAGCCCAGTCCCAATCCAACGAACCTTTACTATTTCGAGGCCAAAGGTCCAACTACGCGGTCCGCAGGAAGGTTAACAACCCAAACTTCACGATTGATGGAGTCGGTGAAGTGTCACTTTTGTCCTCATTTTGGCGCAAGGCCTATGGGCAAAATCCTGATTGTTTTTGTGATTTCCATTCATTGTCATTATTCGAGTGGAGCAAAATTTTTTACTCGGCATATGACTTGGAGGAAGTTGAAAGAAGACAAAAATTGGCTTTAGAAAATGGCGAATGGATGTATTCTGAGCAGGACATGGCTGACTCCGATGACCCGTTACTTAGTGAGTTTGGAAACCACCGTCTTGACCTCGCCATGGGTATGAATTTCAATTTAGCTGACACGCTATCAACCCTTCTTCAACACTACGGACTGATGTCCACAGCTATAGACCTAAGCTCCTCGTTGGACGTTAGCCTCTTCTTCGCCACGCATCAGCTGGCTAAGGAGAATGGTAAGCATCGCTACGAATTCGCAGGCACCAATAATGGGAAAGCGGTGATCTACCTGATTCAAAACAATAAAAATGAAATGGTGGTACACGACTCGGGAGAGAGAG
>JAPPPA010000117.1 GCA_028817755.1 Gammaproteobacteria bacterium
AAGCTGAACAAGCCGGCCAGCAAACCAATCACCATTGGAAACTCAAGGCCAACTAACCAGAGGCCAAGGCTATAAATAATAGACAGGCCCAACATGACCCACATCTGGCCCAAAATAAAGCTTCCCAGCACTTCATCAGCTTGACGCGACAAGGCCACAATAGTGTCTTCCTGCTGACGTGGCAGAAGGTCGCGGATACGGGCAACAATCAGATCCCAATCACGCAATAAATAAAACGTAACCACCGGCACCAGCAACAAATTCGCAGCCAGTGCGAGCAAATCGCCACCAGAGCGCCCTGCCGACCATGCCAAAGCAACGACGGTATCGCGTGATTGCTGCCAGTAGTTGCTAATCCAGGCCTTTAACGTTGCTAGATCAATCTGCTGTAAATCTGTACCCAAAACCGCATTCAAGCGTGGCACTAAGTTGGTTTGCACATCACTCAACATGCGTGGCAAGCGTTCTGCCATCACTTCAGCTTGAGTGATCAGCATCGGCACCATAATCAACGCGGCTATAATCGCAAACAGTGTGAGCACTAAAAACACCACACTGACCGACAACGTACGGCTTAAGCCTCTTTCCTCTAGGCGATCCACAAGCGGATCGCCCAAATACGCTAACGCGCTACCCAGCAAGAATGGCAGCAGAATCGGCGACAAGTGACGCAACAGCAGATAAACCACCACCAGCGCTAGCGCATGCGGCACATAAGCGAGCCACCAAACCGCATCTTGTTTTTTCATTTCATTCTGCATGATCAATTCTTAACGTTTTATTCCCACGTCTCGGGCTTTCAGGCTCCAAGTCCACGCGTAATCGGCAAAGGTTATCACCGTAGTGAGCAACACAAGCCGGTTTAACAAAAATAGGGCCTGAGCCGACATAAACTCAGGCCACGCCGCACCTACCAAGGTGAATACCGCCAAACCAATTTGTAACGCGGTATTCCACTTACTTAGCCGGCTCGGCTCAACAGCATCAATACGCTCAAACCAGTGGTTGTAAACCAAACCACCGACAATTAAATACACATCACGAGCAACCACCACGGCCACTAGCCACAGAGGCAAAAGGTCTTGCCACCATAGGCAAGAAAAGGTCACAACCAAGAGCAACTTATCGGCAAAGGCGTCTAAAGCCGCGCCAAACCGGCTCCGCCAATTTCCCCAGCGCGCAAGCCAGCCATCCAAGCCGTCACTAATACCTGCCACGAATACCATCACCAAGGCGACACGATATTCAGCATGCAACAGTTGCCACGCAATGGGCGGCACTAAAGCAATCCGAAACAGGGTTATTACGTTGGGTAACTGTGACAGTAGCTGCCGCGACATCTTGTTATATTTTTATTTATACGCTGCCACTTGGCGCGTAAACACCAAGCCTTTCTCATGCTGTTAGAACAGCCGGTACCAAAGCTCCGGCATATCCTCCGCCTCTGGCAATACTTCGGGCTCAACGGCTACCGCAGCATTCTCTACTGGTTCTGCAAGTGAGTCGTTAACCGAACCGTCTAACGCTTGCGTTTGTGCATCGCCAAAGCTCTCAAGCTGAGGCTTGCTCGTTGGCGACAGTAAACGACCAACAGCTAAAGCCTGTTCAAGTTTAGCTACGGAACCTTTTAAAGTGACCGTAAAGCTTGTGAGCGCTTCTCCGGCCACTTGGTCAATCGTGTCCAAGCTAATCTCAGAAACCACCGTACGCCCACGTAAGTGTTTTTCTACGCGTTTGAGGTCTACGAGTGAGTTAATACCCAGCACATTAATGCGGGCTTGATCGTTTACCACCACCTGTTCCGGTGCTAATGGGTCAACAACAACTCCCCCCTTCACGGCATAACGCTCTGCTAGATGACGTGCAGCCATCCACATACCGGCCTGAAAACCTTGTCGCACAGTATTACTACTATCGGCATAACGTGTCGTTTCATTGCGTTGATGCAATGACCACGTCATTTCTGATTCACGCATGTTGAATGCAAGCGGCATTGGTGCCTCTTCCGCAAGTAACGCCTCTCCCTCGGGTTCAGCTGTTGCTTCAGCCGATTCCCGCGCAGGCGCAGACTCAGGCTCTTGCTCCGGTGCATCCATCACTTTGATTCGGCCAAGCAAAACAGCATCAGCGCCATAACGCGCAGCAACATCCATCAAGCCATCCGTAAACCCAGCACGCAATTCCTGTTCCGGCATGGCACGTTGATCTTGCAAGTCCATGAGCGGCAACGCAATTGGCAAGCCAGCACCGGCTGCAACGGTTTCCAGTTCATCGGTTAACTGAGCCGCAATTTGAGAGCTAGGAGAGCTCGCCAATACCTCGCGACGGCCATCGCCCTGCCATGCCAACACAACCAACAATTCGGGACGATCAACACCCCACTGCGGCAGTTTTAAGCGCTGAATAAGTCGATTAATCGCCGATGGTTCAAATTCAGCTCGCAAAACCAGCTGACTCTGCTCTAACCCAGTGTTAACGCGCTGATACAAAAACTGCGCAAGATAGCGCTCAGCTTTTTGGGCTTCACTTTGTAACTCCGGCCAGCGCGGCAGTAAAAGTTCTGGATTAGGCTCACCCACCACGCGCCCAAACACCTCGGTCAACATTGAGGGCAAGGCCTCACGACGAGTACTTGCCGCCTGATCGGTGACCTCAGCCTTAGCCGTGTACAAGCCTTTCACCGGCACCGCGTGAGCAACATTAATCGCCCCAAGAACCAGCAAGCACAACAACGCGCACCACGAACCCAAACGGTTGGGGCACGATGATTTAAATAGCTGCTGAAGTCCTGACATTATGTTCGAGGCCCTTAATCTAATAACTGAGTCGCTGAAAGCTGCCCGCAGACCGGGCACGCGGGTGTAAAATAACATGCTGACCCAGCAAGCTACATCTTAATTTGTGTCGCAAAGCTGACAACGACTACCCCATTACTATTTCTAAACTCTGCCTTATGCCAAATACCACCGCTGCAACCGGCCTTACCTATAAAGACGCAGGCGTAGACATCGACGCGGGTAACGCCCTAGTCGACCGCATTAAACCCGCAGTTAAGCGCACGACTCGCCCAGAAGTACTCGGCGGGCTCGGTGGTTTTGGTGGTTTATTTGAAGTACCAGAAGGCTATAAAAAACCCGTATTGGTTTCCGGCACTGACGGTGTTGGCACCAAACTTCGCTTGGCCATTGATACTGGCAAAGTCGACGGTGTTGGCATTGACCTAGTGGCGATGTGCGTTAACGACATCCTTGTGACCGGCGCAGAACCCCTGTATTTCTTGGACTACTACGCCACCGGCAAACTCGAAGTAGAAACAGCAGCGCGCGTGATTGCAGGCATTGCTAAAGGTTGTGAAGACAGCGGCTGCGCGCTAATTGGCGGCGAAACGGCTGAAATGCCCGGTATGTATGAAGGCGATGACTTTGACCTTGCTGGCTTCTCGGTCGGTATTGTTGAGAAAGACGACATTATTGACGGCAGCAAAGTAAAAGCTGGCAACGTGTTGCTAGGCCTTGCGTCTTCCGGCCCACATTCAAACGGCTACTCGTTGATCCGCAAACTGCTAGAAGTCTCAGGTGCGAGCCTAGACGACGCACTTGGCGACACCACCTTAGGCGACGCGCTACTAGCACCTACCCGCCTATACGTGAAAACACTATTACCATTCCTACGTGCAAGCAAAATCAACGCCATGGCACATATCACTGGCGGCGGCTTGACTGAGAATATCCCTCGCGTGCTGCCAGAGAACTGCATTGCAGAAATCGATCCCAATAGCTGGGAGCGCACGCCTGTTTTCCAATGGCTACAAGAGCAAGGCAATATCAGCGATGAAGAAATGCTGAAAACCTTTAATAGCGGCATTGGTATGGTGATCGCGGTTGATGCAGATCAAGCTGAAGCCCTCAGCGCCGAACTCGCTGCTGCAGGCGAAACCGTAACCACCATCGGTAAGATTGTTGAGGGCGATAGCGCCCGCGTTGAGTACATCTAGGTAATGGGCTCGAGTCAGTCATGACAT
>JAPPPA010000027.1 GCA_028817755.1 Gammaproteobacteria bacterium
GTTATACATACAGTAACTCAGATTAGCCTAAACACATTGGCATATAAGACAAATAATCGGCACAACCAACAACTATCTGAATTCGTTTTTTAGGTAATATAGCCTCCATAAACCAAGGCAGGAGGAGACCCATGCCTAAAACAGACCTAAGCCGGCGCAAGGCGCTACAGGCAGGCGGTGCTGCGGCATTAGCATCTACAATTCCACTCAGCGGCTGTGGCGGTTCGCCGGAGCGCGCACCGCTGTTGCCAACAAGCGGCATTCCACCAGAAAACCCAACAGCGGCAGCTAAGCACTTAAGTGAAAAGCAATACGACACCTTAGCTGCGCTAGTAGATCGCCTTATTCCGGAAGATACCGATCCGGGCGCTGCGACTGCGCGTTGCGTTGATCACATTGATGCGTTTTTAGCGGCGTTTCAAAGCTCACCAGCTTTTATCTATGCTGGCGCCCCCTACTCTGATCGCGGCGGCCACCCCGTAAATGAGTTTCAGGCTTTCATTCCGTTAGATAAATATGAAGAGCTTGCGTGGCGGACAGTCATTGAAGGCTCCCGCGGCATACCTGAACGCGAAGTGAACGGCCCTGTTGCAGGCCTACAGCAAACCTATGCTGACGGACTTGCGCATTTAGATAGCCGCGCGCAACAGCAAGGCGTGGACTGTTTTTCCGAACTAACGCCTTCGCAGCAAGATGCCATTATTACTGACCAAACTGATGGTGCCGTAACCGGCTTTGTCGGCACGGTGTTCGGCGAAACCATCAAAGCCATGTATGGCGCCCCTGAATACCAAGGCAATCAAGACTTGGTTGGTTGGGGTTTCACCAATTATGACGGTGACGTTCATCCACGTGGTTTCACTAATGATCAAGTCGTCAATGCCGACACACCAGGCCCATTCGATGCAACCTTGCCGCCTTCCTATCACGAAGGCGCAGCAAACCCGTCTGCACAAGCAACGGTTCCCGGCGTCTTTAATCCGCCAGCTTTCCAAAGTAATACCGCAACACTGTCGGCCTATGCTTCGGCTGACGAAATGTCATTTCTGATTGCAGACTCTGGCGGCGATATCAGCAAGCTTCAAGAGCTGATGCAGAACTACCGCACATTCTTGCAGCGAGGAGCCTAACCATGCCAAGTGCAATCATTATTGGGTCAGGCCCAGCAGGCAGCATTACTGCTCATGAGCTCGCACAACACGGTTGGGATGTCACCGTACTTGAGCGCGGGCGTAATCTACGTCCCGGCTTTGGCGAGAAGCCAAGCGGCGAATTAGAAACACTCTATTCAAGCGACGAAGTTAAGAGCTCTAGACAATTCGGTTTTCCACATCCTGTACTAGAGCCACAAACGGGCCGTAACCAAAGCGAAGCCGAAGCTGGTGTTGAGCGTAGCCTTGGAGGCGCACACCAGTCATTAGGCTCTGCTGTCGGTGGCACGTCGCTGCATTACAACGCCAAGTTTCCACGTTTCTGGAAGCAAGATTTCACCATGCTCAGCGACAGCGGTCCGATTGATGGCTCGCAAGTGGCGGACTGGCCAATCACATATGAAGAGTTAGAGCCCTTCTACGACGAAGTAGAACACCGCATTGGCGTACAGGGCGACACCGAGCAAATGCCACAGTTTGTGCTCGACCAAACGCCGCGAAGCCGCAACTACCCAATGCCGCCCAACCCAACCGGTTATGCGGCCCGGCTCATGGCCGCTGGTGCACAGAATGTGGGATACAACCCCTTCCCTTACCCATCAGCAGTTAACTCACAAGAGTTTGACGGCCGCCCAGCCTGTAACTCTTGTGGCCTTTGTTCTAGTTTTGGCTGTCCTATTAATGCCCGTGGCGATGCGTTAACCAGCTACCTAAACCCTGCTGTTTTAACCGGCCAAGTCAGGGTGATTGAGCGTGCCCATGTATTCCGTATTCACACCAACTCTGCGGGCGACACGGCTACCGACGTTGAGTACTACGACGAAGACCACGTGGCCCACCGCTTAAGCGCAGACAAAATCATTATTGCTGGCTCGCCCATTCAAACGGCGCGACTACTCCTGCTGTCTGCTAATAGCCAACACCCTAACGGTTTGGGTAATGGCTCGGATCAGCTCGGCCGCAACATGATGTTTCATTACTTCATCATTGGCGGTGCCGAATTTGGCTACGACGTACAAACGCTACGCGCTCAAAGTACGACAGTGGAAGTTGATGACTTAGTTGGCCCATTTACCGACCCAGCCGCGACAGCCCGCGGCGTGCCCTACTTCAAAGGTGGCTTAATCCAAGTGGGCAGTGGCTTGCCGCTTGTGTCCGAGGCTTTCTTCTATGCTGGTCTCGGCATTCAGCCGGGCTCACAGCATAAGGCCGCAATGCGTACCTCACTTGGACGCCAGCGTATTGGTGGAATCCAATTCGTGGGGGAAGATTTACCGCAAGCCGCCAACCGCGTTGACCTAGATCCTAGCGTTCGCGACTGGCACGGCCTACCTGTTGCGCGTATTACCTACTCACCACACGTGCATGAAAAAGCAGCGGCGGACTACTTCACCCCTCGTCTAGAAGCCATGTGCTTAGCCGCGCCGGGAGCCACCGGTGCCGTGATGATTCCACAACCAACGATTAGTGATCACCCAAGAAATACAGCCCACCACGCAGGCTCAGTTCGCATGGGCAATGATCCCGCCACTTCAGTTTGTGACAAGCAAGGTCGTCTGCACGAATGCCAAAACGTACACGTTGTGGATGGCTCACTGTTCCCAACATTCCCGGGATTCAACCCAACACTGACCATTCTCGCGAACGCGCTACGCATCGCACGTGGACTCACACAAGGAGGCGTCTAATGATTCGCTCCCTATTAATTCTGGCCTTTAGCGTATTGCTCACCGCCTGCCCCGGCAGCAGCCCAAACACGGAAGACGAGCAAGAAATTCCAACGATTGATGACCCAATTATTCGTACCGGCCCTTTTAACATGCTGGTGTTCTCTCACACCGCAGGGTTCCGCCATGTGTCGATAGAAGCAGGCAAACAAATGCTTCAAGACCTAGCGAGTGCTAATGACTTTGAGGTCACGCTGAGTGAAGACCCGAATGATTTCACTACCAATAACTTGAGCCAATTCGAAGCGGTGTTCTTTCTCAACACCACATCCAATGTACTCAATGACGAACAGCAAACCGCGTTCGAAAGCTTTATTCGTAGCGGCGGTGCTTTCGTAGGTGTTCATTCCGCCGCCGATACCGAGCATGATTGGCCGTTTTATGGTGAACTGGTTGGCTCCTACTTCTTAGCTCACCCAGTTCATAACCAACCAGGCACCATTATTATTGAAGACACAGAACACCCAACTGTTAGGCACTTAGCGCCAACCTGGAACGTGTTGCCGGTAGAAGAGTTCTACAGCTTTAAAAGCAACCCTCGTGAAGATGTACGGGTACTGACTCGTATTGACGAATCAAGCTATATGCAAGAACCCAACACCAGCTGCGACCCAAGCGGCAATCCAACCTTCCCCGAGGGCGGGTTTAGCGGCATTCAGGGCGATCACCCGATGACATGGTGTCATGACAAATTTTCTGGCCGCGCTTGGTACACCGCACTTGGCCATGAAATTTCTCTATACCAAGATCCCAATTATCAGCGCCACGTGTTAAACGGCATTTTCGTTGCAACGCGCCGTATTGAGGCCAGCTGCGACATTCTGCCTAAACCAGCCGACGCACCTGAGTATATCGAGCCAGAACCGTATCACTGTCAAAATCAGGTCACTCCCTAATGGTTAGCTATTTCAGAGCTTTTCTTAACCTACTGGGCGTCATCAGCCTAGGCAATGGCCTGTGGATGATCGTACACGCCTGGTCTTGGTTTGAATGGATTCCCGGCGTCACCGACACCGGCGAGGCCAATGCCCACTTTATTCATGACGTAGGCATTGCCTTTACCGTCTGCGCCAATGGCTTATTCTGGTGTGCTCGGCAGTTGGATATTTCCCGACCGGTGTTTCTAGGCATTA
>JAPPPA010000223.1 GCA_028817755.1 Gammaproteobacteria bacterium
GAAAAAATACTTCGCACAAAAAGCGCTAGATAACGCCGAGTTCAATAGCTACATATTTAAGCAATACAAAGCCGACCGTGCAGCGTCATTAGAACCGTTATTACCTGCTATTCGCCAACCCACTCTGATCCTCTGGGGCGATGGCGATGACGTACTGGATAAAAGCCGCATCGACGTGATGACACCACTACTGAAAAATGAAACCGTTGTAATCATGCCCGAGACAGGCCACGTGCCGATGGCAGAGCGCCCGGCTGAAACAGCATCACACTACCTTGCGTTTTTAGGGCTACACTAATGGGAGCATTCGCGCTACACCCACAACTAGCGGCCGACACCATCGAAGTGGGTAATTTACCGCTATGCAAAGTGCTGCTCATGAATGACAGCCAATACCCTTGGCTAATTTTGGTCCCGCAACGTCCGGATATCCGTGAGGTATACGACTTAAACAGCAGCGATCAACAACATTTGTGGCAGGAAGTTACGCAGGTAGGTGAAAAGCTCATGGCACACCACCGCGGTTTTAAACTGAATATTGGCGCACTCGGCAATATGGTGCCGCAATTGCATGTGCATGTGATTGCTAGACAAACAGATGACCCAGCTTGGCCGGGGCCGATATGGGGTGTGAACCCAGCTGAGCCTTATTCAGAGCAAGCACTGGCGGGCTATCTCACTGAGCTTAAACAGTTGTTCTTATAGACTGAAAACATCATTAATCAGCAACAAAAAAGCGGGCGTAGTGCCCGCTTTTTTATGCCGGATGGCGTCGAAGATTAAATAAATACGCGACGCAAAATTTCGGTGGTTCGACTTTCAGGGTTTTCCCGAATCTTTTGTTCTTCTTTACCCAGCTGCTTAAACAAGCCATCCAAAGCGCCTTGGGTAACATGCTCGTCTAGGTTTAGATCGACATCCGCAATATTGTTTTCTTTCAAAAACATCGTCACGGGCGCCGCCACGCGTTGTAGCTGCTTGTAGCTACGCGTAACGCCTGTATCGCTTGTTGCGCGCGACACTAGCGGTCTGAAACGTTTATATAGTTCTTCCTCGGTCGCACCACGCAAAAAGTTAGTCGCCGCTTGCGGGCCGCCATCAACAATATTTTTCACATCCGCCAGCTGCAAACCACGAATCGCATTGCCAAAAATCTCTGCAGCCTCAGGCACAGCATTCTCTGCGGCTCGGTTAAGGGTAACGATAAAGTTATCTACCATTTGGTCTTGGCCCAGCTTGCGTAATGGCTCTTCTAAATAAGCCAGCTCTTGAGGCGCTTCAATACGCACCAATGGGTTGGCAGAAAAACCGCCAGTTTTACCTAAGTTATTAATAGCGCGCTCAACACCTAACGCTAAGGCTTCCCGCACACCTTCAATCATTTCACTTTCTGACAATGCCGCCAGCGCTTGGCTTTCAACTAATGCCGTTTCATCACCGCCAAATAAGCCACCAAAGTTCTCTTTAAACCAGTCACCGATACCCGCATTGGCGCTTGTAGCAACCAGGGCGAGCAGAAAAACGAATATACGCATTACTGTTCCCACATAAATTAGCGACGCTATTAGACCAAAACTTTCAAAGAAAAGCTCAGATTTACCGCTTGTCGCTGCTTTTGCACCGTTTATCATTATTAATCTTTAGTTAAATTTATACGGATATTATTCGTATTAGGGTAATTTCTAAATTCGGAGTCATGCTAGGTCGTGTAACACTACTGTTCGCGGCGTGCTACTTGTGTGCATGCGGACAATCTCCTACCGAATCACTAACCACATCGAGCGACAACGACAGTGTTATCGACAATAGTGGTGGAGACTCTGTGGGCGAAACCCCACCAGCAGAGCGCTGTGCGGATTACCGCGAGGGGTTTAAAAACAGCTACTTCGGCGACCTTCATACACACACTTCCTATTCGCTAGACGCCTATTTCTTTAACGCCTTAAATGACCCACAACAAGCCCACCGCTACGCCAAGGGCTTGGAAGCCATGCCGCTACCGGCAAAAGGTAGCGACGATATCTTCACCGCAGGTCAAGAAATTTTTATTGACCGGCCACTCGACTTTAATGCGGTGACCGACCACGCCGAATTCTTAGGCGGTTTTCACTACAGCTGCGATAACACGTCAGAAACGCAGCAGGAATGCGATGAACGTGTTGGCCGCCCTATTCGCCAAGACATTCGCAATATCATTACTGGCAATAGCTCATTTCGTACCCAGTTTTTGCAAGGCACACTCGCCGACAGCCCAACAACATTAGTTGCTTGGCACGACACGCTGACGATGAACGAAGCCGAATATGAGCCATGCACCTACTCCACGCTGCACGGTTACGAATACACGTCTAATGAGCTATCGCAGATGTTTCACCGGAATGTAATTTTCCGCGGTAACGACTTAGAAGTTCCATTAGATGTATACGGCGCTTCTGATAGCAGCACCGCCGTAACACCACAAAATGGCAATGATGATTGGCAATTATTTGATTACTTAAATGCTGATTGCGTGACACGAGCTGACTGCGATGTACTCACGATCCCGCACAACAGTAACCGTGGTGACGGCCGTATGTTCTTGGCTGCTGATGAAACGGCTAACCGCACCGTGCTCGGCGATTTAAATGGCGCGCCCCTCGGGCGCAAACTAAATAACACCGATACCTATATCCCAATGCGTACAGAAGATGCTGAACAACGCCGCAGCCTTGATCGGAGCATTGAGATTTTCCAACACAAAGGCCAGTCAGAGTGCGCCATTGGCTTAGAAGGTGACTTCCTCGCTAATGACGAAGGCTACGACCCTGGTTGTGACTTTGAAGTCGATAACAGCGTCTGCAGAGGCGAAGACGATGACCCTGCCAGCTGCGCACTCTTCTGCACCGGCAACCCACTAACCGACCCTAACTTCTGTGGTTACCGCGACTACGGCACCAACGTTGTTCCCGTTTGTGCTTTTGGCGGTCCTGACGGTAGCTCCCGCCCAGCTGAGGGCGGCTTCAGCACCAGCAACTGCCGCTCCCCATATGACTTCTACCGAAACGCCATGGCAGAAGGCATGAAGATTAAGTTGGCACTTGGCATTAACCCTTACCGCGCTAACATAGTGGCGGGCACCGACACCCATTCAGGTACTTCTGGTTACACCAGCGAAAGCAGCTGGCTCGGACACGCGGGTGTACTAGACGATGAACCCAAAGAACAACTCGGCTTTTGGGATTGCGACCCTAGCTTATTTGATCAAGACCCGAGCGCCCCTAATAACTGTCGTGAACGAACTTTTGTGGACTTTGCCCGCCCCCTAAACCCAGGCGGCCTTACCGGCATTTGGGCAGAAGAGAACCTACGTGAAAACGTCTGGGATGCGATTCATTCTGGTGAGACCTGGGGCACCTCAGGCAATCGTATTCGTGTACGTAGTGTCGCCTCGTGGGAACCACTCCCAGACAACATCTGCGACCGGCTCGCCAGTGGCGAAGACCTAACCGGCGAAGGTGGGCTGAACCAAGCAGCACCAATGGGCGGCACCTTGCCAGAAAACACTAGTGGCCAAGGCCCACATATTGCAGTTTGGGCAGAACAAGATCCGGATGCCGCGCCGCTGCAGCAAATCGACATTATCAAAGGCTTTCTTAACGAAGATAACGAACCTAAAGTGCTACCGCTAAATAGCATTGTGCGTACAGAAGCATCGGTCATTCCCCCTCGCTTTTCAGACTGCGCCGTGGCAATAGACAACCACCCGGAAAGCCTCTGTGCGGTATGGCAAGACACCGACTTTGATGCCACACGCGACGCCTACTACTACCCGCGTGTTAGAGAGATTGAAACCTGTCGCTGGAGCGCCTACGCCTGCCGACAAGCCCAAACAGATTGCACCTTACTTGACCCTAGTAACGGCATCTTCCCCGAAGACAGCGGCCTCCAAGGATATGAAGGCTGCTGCGAAATAAGTGATGACAACGGAGTATTCAGCGGAGAAGACCGCTTCGACACGATTGAAGAG
>JAPPPA010000265.1 GCA_028817755.1 Gammaproteobacteria bacterium
GGTATTGCTTGTTAAAACCGCCAATGGTGTTGACCTCGGTAACGCCCGGCACCAAGGCGAGTTGTGGCTTGATAATCCAATCTTGTACTTCGCGCAGCGCCATGGCGTCCCAAGGCTCGCCATTAGCTTGCTGGCTGCCCGCTTTGGCTTCTACGGTGTACATAAAAATCTCGCCCAAACCCGACGCTATTGGCCCCATTTCTGGTTCTAGCCCCGGCGGTATTTGGCTGCGAATTTTACTGAGCCGCTCGTTGAGCAAGTTGCGGGCAAAGTATAAATCGGTGCCTTCTTCAAAGACCACGGTAATTTGCGACAGCGCATAGCGTGACAAGCTACGGGTATAGGACAGTCCCGGTAATCCAGCCAAGGCGGTTTCGATAGGAAACGTCACCCGCTGCTCGGTTTCCAACGGCGAATAACCCGGTGCGGCCGTGTTGATTTGTACCTGCACGTTGGTGATGTCCGGCACGGCATCTATCGGTAGTTTTTGATAACTCCAGAGGCCAGAGCCGATGATGACAAAACACAGGCTTAAGACTAACCAGCGGCGCTCCACAGAAAGCCGCAATATTGAATCAATCATTGCAACGCCCCTTTAGTGGTCATGAGAGGCGCTGGATTTCTCCAGTTCGGCCTTTAACAAGTAACTGTTACCAACGGCGTAGCGATCACCGGCATGAAGGCCAACAGTCACTTCACTGAAATGAGCATCACGGCGGCCAATGCTAACGTCCACCACCTCGAATCCATGCTCGTTACGCACAAAAACCACGGTTTCTCCGTTGACTTGGTGAATGGCGTCATTGCGTACCGCCAAAGGCACGGTAAAAGTGTCAGTTACTACATTCGCTTGCACCAAGAGTCCCGGTGTCCAGCGACCGTCACTATTGTCTAGCGGCACATGCGCCATCACGGTTGGCTGCGAGTCCGATCCGGGGTTAAGAAAGCGAATGGTTGACTGAGCTGATCGCGGCCCGGCACTCAGCGTGACGCTTTGGCCATTCTTCACGCGGTCGGCATCCTGCGGAAATACACTGAGCACGGCCCATAGCTTGCCAAAGTCAGCAATCGTCATCAGCGCTGACTCACCTGCAAACTCGCCCTTGTTGGCATGTAAATCCACTACCGTTCCGCCAATCGGCGCTTTAATGGTGTAACGCTTGAGGCTGTCGTTCGCCTCGACCACTACGAGCGCTTGCCCTTGCTTAACGGTGTCGCCCAAGCTAGGCATTACGGACATAATCAGGCCAGCGTAGCGCGCTTTTACGTGGCTTAAACGCTGTGGGTCGGGTTCGGTTTTGCCGAACAATGTTGCGGTGATAGTGAGTTCTGCTGGAGCCACTTTTTCTAGCGTTATTTCGGCCTTGTCAATCGCCGTGTCTTCCAGCTCCAGTTCTCCCTCTTCATGGTCGTCATGGCTCTCTTCGGTTGGATGCTCTTGGTGATCGTCATGGTCATGAGGTGAAGCTGTCGCCGGGGCTGTTAGCGCGGCCAATAGGATTAAGGGAAGTAGGGTTTGATTAAATGTAAGGTTCATGGCGATTCTCCGTTAGTCATCGCGATGTGGAGCGGTATCTGGGCCGATTTGGCCTAACAAGCGCTCCAGCTCAAAATTGATTTGATGGCTACGCGCGGCGGCGTCCAACACTCTCTGCTGAAGCAATATCAAACCGCGCTGTTCGGCGGCTAACTCAGCAAAGCTATAGCGGCCTCGGTTGTAAGCGCGTTGTGTTTCTTCAAACGCTTGCTGTCTGAGCGGCACGGCGGTATCGCGCAGCGACCGTACTTCGGCGTTACTTGCTTCTAGCCGCGCATTGAGGGCCTGTAAGCGCTGCTTAAACGTCCATACCGCGATATCGCGCTGCTGCTGTATGCGTTGGCCTTCTAGCTGACTTTGGGCTTCCCCGCCCTGATTACGGCGTGTAGAAAACAGCGGAATTTCCAGACCGAGTAAGAACGCTGTGTCGTCCGTGTCTGCAAAATGGCGCGCTCCTACTCGCCAGCCCCAGTCGCTGGCACCCTCTGCTCGTACACCTTCAGTTATGGCGGTTTGGAGCGCTATTTGTTGAGTGAGTAATGCGACCTGTGGGTTGCCTTCGGCTAGCTCGTCTATGTTGATCGAGCCAAGTGCTGTCGGTAGTTGAAGGAGCTTGGCCGACACGTGGAAGTCGTTATCTCCTTTTAGCGACCAAAACGCGGTGAGGGTGCGGCGCTGAATCGCCAATTCAGCACTCACGGCCGCCAGTTCGGCTTCATGCTCGGCAACAGCAGCTTTGATACGCAAAAGCTCCGCATCGGGCGCTGCCCCTGCTTCAACACGCTTGCTCACGTCTTTTTGAATACGCTGTTGAAGGGCAAGAGCGGCTTGCTTGATAGCCAACTTTTCTTGTGTGGCAGCAACCTGAATAAACTGTTGTGCCACATCGGCAGCGAGGTTGATGACGGCTTGCTGACGTTGTAACTCAGCGTGACTCATCTGCTGCGCCACAATCTCACGCCTAGCCGCACGCTTGCCGCCTCGTTCCAGTACGGAGAATAGGCTGAGTGTGGATTCGGCGGCATCGGTACCGCTAAAACTGCCTGAGCCAGCGACGTTTTCCAGTTCAACGCCCAGATTAATAGCAGGTCTTAACGCTGCGGTTTGTTGTTGCGCCCGCAAGCTGTCGTATCGCAAAGGATACTCTCGCATTGACGGGTTTAAATCGATGGCAAGCCGAATGGCATCACTTAGCGCCAGCGCTTTATCCTGGCTAAAAGCGGGGCTGGCAAGTGTTAGCGTCATGGCTACTGCGACGACGCACCGCGACAGGGAGTGGCCGAGCATAACGCTCAACCGCAAGGGTTTTGGAATCATTGAATTGTCCTGATTGAATGAAAAGTCGCACTAGACCCAACATCAGTGCGCGCTAGTTCAATCAGGCAATCGGGGGTCTAAACGGCGTTAGTGGAGTTTGAGTAACCCAGCGGCGTTGGTAGCGGCTGATACCAAGGTGTGGAGATAGGGTTTTATCAGTTACCGATCCGCACCACGCCAAAGCGTTGAGTGATAGATGGCAGCACTGCGAACAGTGAGAGTCAGCAGCATGATCACCTGCTGCCTCATGGCTCTTTTCTTGGTGATGCTGGTGATGTTGGTGATGGCTTTCAGCTTCGACTGTGTTGGCGCTAAGATGCGTTTCAGCAGCTACTGGAGACACTTCAACTGCCTCGACGAACCCAAAGCTTAGAGTTGCCAACATCAATAACAGATGAAGTGATTTATAAAGCATGCGCCTAGTTTACCTTGGCCTGCTCAATAATTTCTCGGTGCTTGGCAGAAAGCGGCATAGGGCGAAATGGGCTGACGTTAGCTCCGCCAGTATTCCCTTGCGGCACAAGGCCAATAGCGGTTTTGGTGAATGCACCAATGATCCTAAGCATCTGACCAGCGATTTCTTTAAGGCTCCTGTTTCTCAAGCCCCACAACAGCATTAGGCCATGTACTTTGGTGTGCCAATAAGTGGATTCCTGACCCAGCACATGAGCATTTTCAAGATGAGCAAATTCTCGCTCTTGCTTACCTTTCGCACGAGCATCGGCCGCAGCCTCTATCTGCGCAACCACGCTAGGAGCAATACGTTTCGTAAATTGGTTATTCATACTCAGTATTCTAAACCCTATACTTTACTTTAGGGTCAAGTGTTCAGTGGCAGTTCTTTAGATTCCGCCTCAATAACCAATAGTTCACGGGCAGCCCGGCTAAAAACCCAGCACCTAAGGCACCAAGGTAACCTAGCCAAAACAAAGGGTTAGCTAAGCTACTGGCTGTCATTCCGCCTAGGTGATAGTCGGTAAAGTTCATCGCGAATTCCATCGCGCTAATAGAAACTAGCTCTCCAAGCCAAACCGTTTTAAGGGCCATCTTTAGCGGCACACCACGGCGAACAAACGGTATCAACGTTAAGGCATATCCACTAATAAACGCCAGTGTGGTTGCCAAGATAATGGTTTGCCAAACTCCCAGCC
>JAPPPA010000045.1 GCA_028817755.1 Gammaproteobacteria bacterium
ACAGCGCATTATCCGCGTACAAGACAACACCCTAGCGCCACCTGAAAAAGCCGCCGAAGGTTCCGATGGCCGCGTCACTGCACCAATGGATGGCTCCGTCGTTAAAGTCCTAGTCAGCCCCGGCGATAAAGTCGAACTCGGCCAAGCCGTTGCCGCGATGGAAGCCATGAAAATGGAGCTGACCCTAACCGCAGGCGTAGCGGGTACGGTTGAAAACGTAGAAGCCGAAGCTGGCCAAACCGTTAAGCAGCGCCAACTGCTTGTGGCAATCACGCCTGCTGAAAGCGAAGAGTAAGGCTCAATACATCGCTGCTAGAATGCGGCGATGCGTTTAGACCGTTTTCTCACTCAGCAAACCAAACAAAGTAACAAGCAAGTTCGCCAGCAGATTGATGCGGGCGAGGTGTTGGTTGATGGTGACGTCACGATCGAGTGGAATCAGCGCATTACGCGCTTTTCAGAGATTGTGCTGGCGGGAGAGCGGCTACAAGAAAACACCGCCGAATATTGGATGCTGCATAAGCCGATCGGTGTGGTGAGCGATACCAAGCACCCACATCATAAAACCGTTTTAGATTGCCTCGACATTCCCAACAAAGCGCTGCTGCATGTGGCTGGGCGCTTGGACTTAAATACCAGCGGTTTGGTGTTGCTCACGAATAATGGCGCTTGGTCCAAAGCGATTACATCGGCGAGCAGTCAGATGCCGAAGGTTTATGAAGTGACCCTAGATCAGCCCATTCCGCCCGAAACTGAGGCGGTGTTTGCGCAAGGTATCTACTTTGTCTATGAAGATATTACGACCTTGCCAGCGGAAATAGAGCGCTTGTCTGACTGCCAAGCCCGGCTGACGTTAACGGAAGGGCGTTATCATCAAGTAAAGCGTATGTTTGGTCATTTAGGGTTGCGGGTAACAGCGTTGCACCGCTCGCAAATTGGAGCAGTGAAACTCCCTAGCGAAATAGCAGTCGGACAATATCGTAAACTATGCGATTACGAAGTCGCCGCCTTGGCGGGCAACGCCAATAGTAGAAGCGACCGTTAAATACAAAGAGAGCTTATTTCTAGCTCTGTTGCGAAGATTTGGAGACGACGATGAATCCTATTTTGGAAAAGGCGCTGGCCGAGGGCTTGCCGCGCCGCCAGTTTTTACAGAACTTATTGTTAAGTGCAGGTAGTGTTTCTACTGCAAGTATGATGACGGCTTGTAGCTCCCCCTCTGGAATCCGCTCTGAAACGATTCCGGGGCTTGACCCGGAGTTCCAAAGTGGCTTCGCTACGATGGGCCCGTTACAAGCTGCTAACGGTGATGGCATTCAGCTACCTGCAGGTTTTACCTCGCGCACGCTCGCCACTTACAACCAACCGGTTACTTATGACAATGGCGGTAACTCGGGTACTTTCCTGTGGCACTCAGACCCAGACGGTGGCGGAACCTTTAGTACCGATGATGGTGGCTGGATTTATTTGAGTAATTCCGAGCGACGGGATAGCACGTCTGTGATTCCCAATATCACTCGCGAGCAGGCAGAGCTGACCGACCCTACGTTTGGTGGCGGCGGCTGCAGTTGCCTGCGCTTTAATGCAGCGGGCGAGTTAGTAGATGCGTATGCGGTAGAGCGTGACACTACGACTAATTGTTCCGGCGGTGCGACGCCTTGGGGTACGTGGCTAAACGGTGAGGAAATTGCCGATGGTTTGGCATTTGAATGCAGCCCATTGCGTCCTTCTACCGAAGGTGGCTTAACTGAGGCGCAAGCCTTGGCCGCAAACTCGCGCCAAATTCCACATTTTGGCCGTAAAGCACATGAGATGTTTGCGGTAGACGAGCCGGGTAAGGCGATTTATCACACCGAAGATGTAACGGGTGAAGACCGTTTCTATCGCACCATTTATTCAGATGCGGCATGGCCGGATAACGGCCGCCCAGATTTTGACCAAGGTGTTTTGCAAGTGCTAAGCGTGCCGGCGGGCCTTGCTGCCGCTCAGTCTGGCCCAACTCCAGTTGAATGGTTGAATGCGGTGGACGATGGCACGCCTCAGCCTGATGTGTATTTGCCTGCGAGTACGGCTATTCCTGGGAATGAGGGAGTTTGGGTTTTAGGCGACTTTGTTTATTTGTCTAACAAAGGTGACCCGGCTGTTGAGGGTGAAAATAACATTTGGGTAATCGACACGATTGGTAACACCATCGAGTCAATTTTTGATGTGTCTGACGGACAGCCTGTTGGCTCGATTGCTGATGATTCAGAGCCGGTAATGACGGGTGTGGATAACATCGCGATGACCGACGACGGCGAAATGTTGGTGGTAGAAGACGGCGGTTTTATGCGCGTGATGGTCTTGCTGCCAGATCGCCGCACTATTCCGCTTATGCGTTTGCCGCATGCTGGGGATCCATCGACACATCCTCAGCCGTCAGAAGTTACGGGTATTGCTCTTGGTCCGTCGGGCGACAAGATTTACGTATCGGCCCAACGCAGCTTGGCGAACGGTGTTGTAACAGGGCCGCTGACTGGCGGTATCACTTACGAAATCACCATGCCATTTACCGTTAACGTGACACGCCCATTAGCGCAGCCTTTGCCTGCGTTAGCGTAAGTTAGCGTTTTAAAAGCCCGCGTTGTTTTTGGCAACGCGGGCTTTTTTGTGCCCGTAATACAAGCGTGTAGAGCGCGCTGCAAAGGCGTATCATGCGCCCCAACGCTTTGTTCTCGCTTGTGGTGTTTTAAAACTCTCTATGTCCGCTTCTTTTGCATTAGGTCAACGTTGGGTCAGTAGCTCAGAACCTGCGCTAGGTTTAGGTTTGGTTGTAGAGGTGTCGGGCCGGCACGTGGTGATGGCATTTCCCGCCGCCGACGAGCAACGCAGCTACGCCCTTCAAACAGCACCGCTTAGCCGCGTGATCTACCGTGCTGGCGAACGCATTGAAGACGGCAATGAGAACAGTTACACCGTTACCGACGTCAGCGAAACCAACGGCTGTTTGATCTATACCGTAGAAGATGCAGACGGCAATGCCAGTAAGCTGGCCGAGGCCAAACTCAATAGCCATGTGCACTTCAGCAACCCGCGTTCGCGCTTGTTGACCGGCCAGCTAGATAAGCCCTCGCGTTTCGCGTTGCGCTATCAAACCCAACTACATCAAGGCCGCTTGCAAGGTTCGCCCGTGCGTGGCCTTTTAGGCGCGCGGGCTCAGTTATTGCCACACCAGTTTTATATTGCTAGCCAAGTCGCAGGCCGTTATGCGCCGCGTGTGTTGTTGGCCGACGAAGTGGGCTTGGGTAAAACCATTGAAGCCGGTTTAATCATTCATCAACAGCTCGCAACTGGTTTGGCGAGTCGCGTGCTGATTGTGGTGCCAGATAGCTTGGTGCACCAATGGTTGGTAGAAATGCTGCGGCGGTTCAATTTGCAGTTTTCCGTTGTTGATGCTGACCGCTGTGCAGCGATGCCAGAAGCCAACGCCTTTGAAGAAAGCCAATTACTCCTTTGCCCGCAGTCTTTAATTGCAGAGAACATGCTGCAATTTACCTATGCGCTAGAGTGCGATTGGGACTTGCTGGTAGTAGATGAGGCGCACCACTTAGAGTGGCATGAAGATGCACCGAGTAAGGCCTACCAGCGTGTAGAAGCGCTCGCTAATCAGGCCCAAGGCTTATTGTTGCTTACGGCGACGCCTGAGCAGCTTGGTTTAGAAAGCCACTTCGCTCGCCTACGTTTATTAGATCCCGATCGTTACCCAAGTCTTGAGCAGTTCCGTAACGAAGAAAAGCGTTACGCACCCGTTAATGACTTAGTGCAAGCGCTGCGAGAGGGTGGTTTAGTTGCCTTAAGCGCCGAGCAAAAATCGGTGCTTGAAGATTATGTTGGCGGCGACCGTGTTGCCGAATTAGACGAGGCGCAGCTTTGTCGAGAGTTGCTGGATCACCACGGCATTGGTCGCGTGTTGTTCCGTAATACGCGCGCTAGCGTTAGTAAGCTGGTGGGTGGTTTTCCGCAGCGCAAATTACACAGCTGGCCATTACCAACGCCGAACCGCTTTGAAGGTGCCGAGGTGCTCGACGACCACCTGCGCCCAGAAATCTTGTTGGGCGATGAGTGGGTAGAGCACGACTCGCGCGTGGAGTGGCTAGCCGACTGGTTAAAACAGAACCGCCAACAAAAAGTGTTGGTGATTGCCGCGCATCGCCAAACCGCGGAAGACTTAGAACAATATCTCAGCCTGCGCCAAGGCATTCGTGCCACTAGCTTCCACGAGGGCATGAGTCTGCTAGAGCGTGATCGCGCTGCCGCTTGGTTTGCCGACGATGAAGCCGGTGCACAAGTATTGGTGTGTTCTGAAATTGGTTCAGAAGGTCGTAACTTCCAATTTGCTCAACGTTTGGTGTTGTTCGATTTGCCGCGCCACCCTGATTTGCTGGAGCAGCGAATTGGCCGCCTAGACCGTATTGGCCAGCAAGGTGATGTGAACATCCACGTGCCGCACTACGAGAACAGTGCGCAAGCCGGTTTATTGCGTTGGTACAACGAAGGCTTGGCGAGTTTTGATCAGCCCTTTGCAGCTGGTGATGTTGTCTTCCAAGAAGTGGGCGAGCAGTTAGAACAGCTGTTGTTAGAAGACGGCCCGCTCGATGGCCTGATTACGTTGACGCAAGGTTTGGTGTCGGCACAGCGAGAACTCTTGCAGCAAGGCCGAGATCAACTAGTAGAGCTGAACTCTTGCGACCCCGCTGCCGCAGAACAGCTGCTCGCTAAAGTGGATGAAGAAGAACAAGCCGATGTGCTAGAAGACTATATGGAAACGGTCTTCGAGAAATTTGGCGTAGACCAAGAAGCACATAGTGATGACGCCATTATTGTGCGCCCAGGCGACGCGCTAGAAGAGCCGTTCCCGATGCTGCCCGATGATGGCCTAACCGCGACATTCGATCGCCAGAAAGCCTTGAGCCGTGAAGACATGCACTTCCTCAGCTGGGAACACCCAATGGTGGAAGGCGCGATGGATATGGTGCTATCTGGTGAGTTTGGCAATACCTGTTTCACCAGTCTAAAAGTCAAAGGCCTAGAGCCAGGCAGCGTAGTGTTGGAATCCGTTTATCGCCTTGTATGTGCCGCGCCGAAAAGGCTGCAGCTCGGCCGTTACCTACCACAAACGCCAGTGCGTTTATGTGTAGACAACAAGAGCCGCGACCTCACCAAACACTTCTCTGCTGAAGTATTAAATAACGCCTGCAAATCTGTACCGAAAGCCACGGCGGTACAAATGGTTCAGCACGCGCGTGACACCTTAGAAGGCATGTTGGATACCGCCGATGAGCTAGCGCAAAAACAGCTCGCGCCTTACTTAAAAGATGCCGGTGAAAAACTGCAGCAAATTCAGGGTGGCGAAGTTGAACGCCTGCAAGCGTTGGCTAAGGTAAACCCGAATATTCGTGATGCTGAAATTCAGCAAGCCCAAGCAGCGCTGGCTGATGTGCAGCAACTACTGGCTGGCGCCAAGCTGCAGCTAGACGCCGTGCGCGTGGTGCTGATTACCGACTAAGCCATATGACTGCCGAGCCAACTGCTGAGCTGCCCGTCGTCATTTTTGATGGCGTATGCAATCTCTGCAATGGCGCTGTGCAGTTCATTATTCAGCGTGACCCGAAACAGCGCTTTGTGTTTTCGCCGGCACAAAGTCCTTACGCTCAAGCGCTGTTAGCAGAGCATGGCTTGCAAGACCTAGGTTTAGAAAGTTTTGTTTTAGTCGAAAACCAGCAAGCCTATCTACGCACTACCGCGGCCTTGCGCATCGCGCATCAGCTCTCTGGCTTATGGTTTTTTTTTGGCGTGTTTCGCATCGTGCCGGCGCCCATTCGCGACTGGTTCTATAACGCCTTAGGCAAGCGTCGTTACCAATGTTTTGGTAAACGCCAGCAATGCATGGTTCCCACGCCGGAGTTGCAGGCGCGTTTTCGGACCGCCATTTCAGAGCAATAAAAAAGCCCAGCTACTTAAATAACTGGGTTTTGTTCGAGCGTGTTTTGGCGCGACTTAGTTAGGTCTTAAAAACCCAAGTAAACCTTCAAGTGCACCGAGTAATGCGCCCAATACCGGTTCCGCTACCAACTGATCTAAGTGAGTTAAGATTTCGGTGTTTACGGTGTGCAAACCGCTGCTAATAAAGGCACCGGGGAGCTGCGCGGCTTCGGTAATTTCTGGTGGCGCAAACTGTTCAATAGGAATCACGCCGGTGGCGAGATCATCTAGCAGTGTGCGTACCGTGGCGGTGACTTGATCGCCAATATTGCTGGTGTCGGCTGTACCCGCGGCGACTAGTACATTGCTGGTGTTGAGTAACGCGCCAGCCAATAAACCGGTAACGCCGTTTATTACGGGCACAGGCTGCGCCAGTTGATCGCCAGCATCAGCAATGTTTTCTAGATTACGCGCTAGTTGTACGAGTGGCGTGACCAGCAAAGACAAGTCTCCAGAGTCGCCAGTAAAACCGCCGGTGGCATCGCCAAACTGTTCGAACACGGCGCTGAGTTGGTCGAATGGTGGCGGTAGGTCACCACCTTCGCCGCCTGCTAATTCAGCAAACACGTTTGGTAGCGCGGCCAGTGCTGCCGCCGCGCGTTGTGCGCCCGCAGCCAGCGCCGCGGGATCTTGCTCAGTAGCCGCATTGGCTAGGCTGCTTACGATGGAGTCTGGTGCTTCTAAGACCAAGTCTAGGGTTTGTGCGAGCGCGTTAATCACGTCGCCGCTAATAGGGTCGGGGGAGAAGCTACCCAAGGTGGTGAGGCCGGTCACTAAGCCGTCTTCAACGGGGTCGAGTAAGCCTTCTTGGTCGTTGGGGTCAAAGTTGCTGCCGCTGCCACCGTTGCCAATAAAGCCGCCAATAATGGGTACACCGCTAAATGGACTGCCGTTGTCTAAACCGACGGGCGCTTGGTATGCGAGCCGGTTGTTTTCGCCAAAGCTAGGCGCGGGGTTGCCGGCGCTGTCGAGTACGCCAAAGTTGCTATTGTCTCCTGGATCGACCACATAGGCTTCGGCAACCATTTCACCGTTGGTGACTTCTACCCACCAAAAGCCGTAGCTGTCGCCAACTTGGTAACGCACGGGGTTGTCGTCGCGGTTGCTCAAACCACGCGTTTTGCCACCCGCGCCAGAAACAATAAATTGGGTTTTGCCGCAGTCTTCTACGTTGTTAATCCACTCTAGGTGATGGTCGTGGCCAGCAAATAGCATGTCGACTTTGTCGCACATGCTTTCCTCTAAAAAGTCTTTATAACGGCCGCCGGATAGTACCGGCAAGGCGAATTCTGGAATGCCGTCGTAGTTGCCGGCATTGCCGTGCGAGCCGCCAGACATATAAGGGTGATGGGCGAAAACAAACTTCCAGCGTGATGGAATGCGCTCAATGCGATCTTGCAACCAAGCCAGTTGTGCTTGGCCGTAGTTGCTATAGCTAAAGCGTGGGTCAGAGTCGGCAAAGCCGCCGGCAATTTGGCTGGAGTCGATGCCGTAGAAGGCAATCAGCGGTTCGCCATTTTGCTCGCCCGCGGTAAAGCTGTAATAGCGCGCAGGCATTTTCCAACTATCTGTGGCGCGAGGTTGGTCTGGGAATTCTACGTCACGGTAGTGGTAGTCCACCTGGGTGTCGCCGGTAGCATTGCGAGCGCCGTCGCCGCCAAAATAGCCGGTGTTGTCGTGGTTGCCCAGCACCATATAGAACGGCAAGGTCTCGCCGGTAAGTTCGCGAATACGCACCGCGTAGGGTTGTTCAAATTTGCCGTCAAACTGTTCGTCGAGCACGTCGTTGGTGCCGTCTTCGTAGATGTTGTCACCTAAGCCGATAGCAAAGTCGCAGCCTTTAATGGCGCAAATGCGGCCAATGGCCTCGCCCACGGCAAATTGTTCTGGATAGCCGGAGCCGCTGTCGCCTACGGCAATAAAGCGCACGCGTGCGGGGTCTTCGGTTGGCGCGCTGCTGCGGGTTTCATTAGCGGTGTTGCTGCCACCGCTGCAGGCGGCCAATAGGGCGGTGCTGGATAAGGCCAATGCGGACAGTGTGCCGCGCAAGCTGTGTTGGTATTTCATTGGGGGAATCCTTTTGCGTTAAGCCTTGCGGCTAGGTTCGGCGGTGATAGGTGCGAACACGGCGTTACGTGCCAGTGGCGCACGCGATGGCGCGGCATCTTCATCAAGCCGGTTGGTTCGGGTGTCGCTACTGGCCACGCTCACCACTTTGGTGAGGCTGCCGTTTTCTTCGCCGATTAAGGACTCGTCAGTAATGCTGCTGGCGTAGTACCACTCGGCTTGGCTGCGCTCGTGAGTGATGTCGAGCAAGATAAAACCGTGCGTTTTCAGCTCGGCGTAGCGAATATGTGGGTTGGTAAATGGCAGTGCAAACGCTGCCGCTTCGGCGGCGCCGTCTGGGAATCCGGGGGAGGTCACACTGGGGCAAACAAACTCGGCGGCCAGTGGTTTCTGTGCCAGCAGATCACCCGCCAGCGAGGCTGGGTTTTTGTAGATTTCATTAGCCCAGCTGGTGTGAATATCGCCAGTGAGAACCACCAAATTGTTGATGTTGTTGTCTTCAACAAAATTTAGCAGGCGTAGGCGCTCGGCCGCGTAACCGTCCCATTGGTCCATGTTGAAAGCAAAGATGGAGCTAAGTACCGCGGCATCGTCAAAGCCTAGGTTTGGTAGTTCGCCTAGCTGTAGCTGCCCGAGCATGACTTGTTGACCAAGCATGCGCCAAGTGACATTGCGGGTTTTGGAGTCGCTTAATTGCTCGAACAACCATTGGCGCTGTTCTGGCCCGAGTAGTTCGCGGTCTTCATCAAAGCGGTCAAACTCGCCGGTGCCGAGTGCGAGAGGTTCGTCGCGGCCAACCAATCGCGTATCTAACATCATCAGATCGACAAGGTCGCCGTAGATAAAGCGGCGATAAATCAGCCCAGCGGAATCAGCCGATTGTGCTGGACGAATTGGCATCCACTCGTAATAGGCCTGAACAGCGGCGGCTTTGCGCGTTGCCCAGTCACCTTCGCCTTCGTTGTGGTTTTCGGCGCCATCGCGGTAGCTGTCGTTGGCACTTTCGTGGTCGTCCCAAATCGCAATCATTGGGAAGATGCGGTGCACCTCGGCGAGGTCGGCGTCTTTGCGATAAGTGGCGTAGCGCAAGCGGTAGTCACTAAGCGTGACCATTTCGTGCGGTGGTTCCACCTCGCGCATGTCGCCGTATTCTTCGTTGTCGTATTCGTAAACGTAGTCGCCTAGATGCAACACGGCGTCGATATCTGGCCGATTGGCGATCATGCGATAAACGCTGAAATAGCCGCTGGGCATATTGGAGCAAGAGGCCACGGCAAAACGCAGGCGTTCAGTAAATCTGCCGGGGCGCGGCATGGTGCGAGTGCGACCAACAGGTGATACCGCGTCGTTGTCATCAATAAAGCGATACCAATAGTGGCGGTCTTCATTGAGCCCGGCGGCATCGAGTTTGATGGTGTAGTCCTGCTGCGCGCTGGTGCTTAGCATTTGCGCCAGTACGACTGATTGAAAGTCCGGGTCTTCTGCTACTTGGCAGGTAACCGTGCGTGTATTGCTGCCAGTGGTTCCGGCGTCGCTTAACGCTGTCCATAAAATCACGCGGTCATGCAGTGGGTCGCCACTGCCTACGCCGAATGGGAATGCGTTGGTATTGCCGCTGTCGGGGCCGCCGCCACCGTTGCGGCTGTCGTTATTGCCGCTGCTAAGGCCCGGTGCGCTACAGCCAGATAACACTGGCACTGCTAGGCCTGCCGCTGCGCTGGCCCGCAAAAAGTCTCTCCGTTTCATTGTTTTACCCTTGCTGTTTCGTTTCGCTCAATCGTTGATTGAAACGGTTAAGGTTGCGTTCCTATTCTGACAACGATCAGTTTAGGAGCACGTTATAAAGCTAGAGTATTACAAGTGAATCTCGGTTCATTAACAATCCGACGAACGTTATTGCAAACGGTCTAAACGTAGACGATCGCGTTCATCAAACAGGCTTTTTGCTACCCAGTGTAAGGCTAAGAGGGTGCCAAAGCCGGTGCCGGCCGAGACAATGAACATGATTAGAATTTGGTAGCTGACCGCTTCTAATGGCGGTGATCCGGCCAAAATTTGGCCGGTCATCATGCCGGGCAAACTGACAATGCCTGCCGCGGCCATGGCGTTAATCATGGGGATCATGCCGGCGCGGGCGGCTTCTTTCAGTTGTGGCCGAATGGCATCTGCCGCGGTTTGGCCCAACATTAGGCGTTGTTCAATTTGTGGGCGTAAATCGACTACGGCGTTTTGCAGGCGGTCCATGCCCACGGCAATGCCGGTCATGGTGTTGCCTAACATCATGCCCAGTAGCGGAATGGCGTATTGCGGTTTGTACCAAGGCTCTACGCCAATCACCACGGTCAGCGCGAATACGGTGAGCAGGAACGATGAGACAAACATCGCGCCGGTGCCGAGTAACCAACCTTGCAAGCCGCGTAGTCGACGTTTTTGGCGCGACATGACTTCACGCCCCGCAGCGGCGAGCATCACCATTGCCAAGGGCACCAGCCATAGTGGGTGCAGGCTTTCGAATAATAGCTTCAGCACCAAGCCGATTAAGCCCAATTGCAACACGGTGCGAACCGCCGCAATCAAAATGGTTTGCGTTACCCCAAGTTGCATACGCAGGCTGATTGCTGCCAGTGCGAGCACGGTAGTCGCGGCGAGCATGAGATCCCAAGGGCTGAGGTGGATTACTGACATTGCAGCGCTCCGTTGGCGATATGCCATTCCTGTGTGGCAATGCGTTGCCGCTGAGCAGCGTCGTGCGACACCCAAATAATCGCGCGTGGTTCTGCTTGTACCCAATCGCGCAGTAGCTTTTCTACCTTTTCAGTAGCGCTTTGATCTAAGGCGGCGGTGGGTTCATCTAATAACAGGATAGACGGAGAAACCGACAAGCTCCGCAATAAGGCTAAGCGTTGCCGCTCGCCGGTACTTAGGCGGCTAATGGGCTGATCCAATAATTGCGCTTTTAGGCCGAGGTCGCTGGCTAAAGCGGCATAGTCAGGTGCAATCACTTCAGCGGCGGTCTCTGTCCACCACACTGGCTCTGCGGGTAAATACTGTAGGGCTTTTCGCCACTGATTCGCGGTGGTGTCTTCTCGGCTTGTGCCGTTCAACGTGACACCCAAGGTGTTTGGGTCTAGGTCAGCCAATGTCCGTAGCAAGCGGCTTTTGCCTGCGCCAGATTCGCCATGCAAAGCAATCACTTCACCGGCTGCTACCTTAAGGGCGGGTAGCGATAGCCAGTCGAGCGAACCTGAAATATGCAGCAGTGAAGATGTCATGGACATATTTTACGCCGGAATACGCTGGTATTGCGGGCAATGGCGCTGGGGCATTGGGGCCAATGTTCGTGGCTTGTTGGAGGTGTTTAACTAAATAAAAGCCAGATTGAGCAACAGCAATGACAATTAATAAATCACAGCCCGCATTACGTTTTTACTTTGATTACATCTCGCCAAACGCCTACTTGGCGTGGACGCAGTTGTCAGAGCTAATGGCGCGCCATAATGCCACCGTTGAGTTGGTGCCTGTTTTGTTTACGGGCCTACTAAGGGCGCATAAACAAATGGGCCCGGCGGAGCAGCCGGTTAAGTCGGCGTGGATGTCGCGCAATATTGCCCGCAAAGCGGCGATGCTTAATGTGCCACTGATGCCGCCGGCGCATCACCCGTTTAACCCGTTATTAGTGTTGCGCCTAAGTAGCGTTGAAATGCCTGCCGACGAGCGCTGGCGTTTGGTTGATGTATTGATGCGAGGCATTTGGGCAGAAGGCGTTCACGCCGGTGACGAGGCGGCGATACGTCAGCTATTACAAGACAATGAATTTGATGCCGACGACCTGTTGGCGAAAGCCAATGGAGATGAGCCGCGCGCGAGTTTGCGCGCTCAAACAGAACAAGCCATTGCTGCCGGAGTGTTCGGTATTCCCACCACGCAATATGCCGATGAGATGTTCTTTGGCTACGACGATTTCCCTTACTTAGAAATGTCCTTATCGGGCCAAGACCCGATAAATAGCTCGACTCAAGCGCAGCAGTGGCTAGATGCCAGCTGGACAGCGTCCTCACAACGTCGAGAAATCTCGGAGCAGAAGCCGGCAAGCAAGTCTGCAAGCAAACCCGCGGCTGCCCCCATCGAAGTATGGACCGCACCAACACCGAATGGTTGGAAAGTTGCCGTGTTGATTGAAGAGATGCGTGAACTCGGTTTGCCGTTGCCGCCGGTCACTGTGCACACCGTTGATTTAATGGCAGGTGAACAGTTACAGCCGGAATACTTAGCCATGAACCCTAATGGCCGCATTCCGTTTTTAAAGCACGGCGACAAAACCGTGTTTGAAAGCTGCGCCATCCTGCAATACCTAGCCGAGCAATTTCCATCGCCGCTGTTACCGGCAAATGAATCACGCTGGCAGGTGCTGCAATGGCTTTACTGGCAAGCCGCCAGCGTGGGGCCTGCCTTTGGTAACCGCCAAAGCTATATGCGCTATATGGATAACGTGCCAGACGAGCAGAAGGCGCACCCTTTAGCCCGCTTCTTGGCTGAAGCGCGGCGCCTGGCGGCGATTGCCGAGCAGCAGTTGGAAGGGCGCGACTACTTTTGTGGTGATCAAATCACCATTGCTGATATCGCCATTTACCCTTGGTTTAGAGGTTGGAAATGGAGCAAGGTAGATATGACTGACCGACCGAATATTCTGGCCTGGATGAAGCGTATGCGTGCACGTCCCGGTGTGGGGCGAGGCTTGGCCTGGGGCGCGCCAGAAGGCGAAGTAGACCAATGGAGCGAAAGCACAAAAGCGCGTTATGCCAAGGGGGGCGCTAGCATTGCAACTGAGAATGAATCTTAATAATAAATGTTATTGCAAATCATTCTCATTAATGTTTAAATAATTCACATGATCGTATGTGTATGCAAAAACGTCAGTGACCGCCAAATCCGTGCCGCAATGGCAGACGGGGCGACGACTGTGCGTGCATTGCGTAACGAACTGGCTGTTTCAACTTGCTGCGGCAAGTGTGCGCCAGAGGTGAAGCGTATGGTCGATAACCAAGATATGACGCTTGCTGCGCAGGTAGTAAGCAACGCACAAGACACTGTGCGTGGTGCAGGCGAGCGCGTAGGTGTAAAACTGCGCTCTTCGCTATACCAGCCTGCTCAAATTTAATCTCTTTTCATAGCTGTTCTAATCGCTTGCTGCGCCCGTCTTGCCTGCGTTTGGGCAGGGCCCTGTTGTTGTATTTGTAATGCAAATCGTTCTCATTCATATTTGTCTTTAAAATCAATCACTTACATGGTTATTTTGCTTGCAAAATGCGGCCGCATTAACTAGTCTATGCGCACATTACATATGGAGCGGAGCCATGAAAGGCGATCCAAAATCAATTGAATACCTAAACAAAGTACTGGGTAATGAGCTGGTAGCCATTAACCAATACTTTTTGCACTCACGCATTCTGAAAGATCGTGGCTTGGCTAAATTGGCGGCGGTTGAGTACAAAGAATCTATTGAAGAAATGAAACACGCCGACAACCTAGTTGAGCGTATTTTGTTCCTAGAAGGCCTGCCGAATATGCAGGACCTAGGCAAACTCAATATTGGCGAAACCGTAGATGAAATGCTGCGTGCCGATCTTGATCTAGAGTTTCGTGCTCACGCTGACCTGAAAGACGGCATTGAGTACTGTGAAAGCATTCGCGACTACGTTACCCGTGATCTTTTCCAAACCATCCTAGATGACGAGGAAGAGCATGTAGATTGGCTAGAAACTCAGCTTGGCCTAATCGACCAAGTGGGCATGCAGAACTACCTACAAGCGCAAATGGAGCCTTAGTAAAAACACACTAAGGCAGCAAAAGCAGATAAGAAACCGCGTGAGGCAACTCACGCGGTTTTTTTATGGCCGTACAAAACAGCTTATACGGCAAAATAGCCTTATGGCCGCACACCGCAAAATTATTCACCTAGACATGGACTGCTTTTATGCAGCAGTAGAGGTGCGCGACAACCCGGCCTTAGCGGGTAAGCCGGTGGCGGTGGGCGCTAGCCCAACCGGGCGTGGCGTGCTGACCACCGCGAATTATGAGGCACGCAAGTTTGGCGTGCGTAGTGCGATGCCAACGGCGACGGCGTTACGCCAATGTCCGGATTTGATTTTGGTGCCGGTACAAATGGATAAGTACCGCGCGGCCTCGCAAGCCATTCACAAAATCTTTGCTGATTACACCGACAAGATTGAGCCGCTGTCTTTAGACGAGGCTTTTCTAGACGTAAGCGACTGCGAGCAATGCGGCGGCAGTGCCACGCTGATTGCCGAAGAAATCCGCCAACGTATTTACGACGATCAGCAACTCACCGCATCGGCCGGTATCTCTGTAAACAAATTTATCGCCAAAGTTGCTTCAGACTGGAACAAGCCCAACGGCCAAACCGTAATCACGCCGGATCAGGTGGATCAATTTGTGGCTGAGTTGCCGGTGGGGAAAATATTTGGCGTAGGCAAAGTCACCGAAGCAAAAATTCATAAACTCGGCGTAAAAACCTGTGGCGATTTACGGCCGTTTTCAGAGCGCGAGTTGGCACAGCAGTTTGGCAGTTTTGGCGAACGCTTATATCGGCTATGTCGGGGCATTGATAACCGCCCAGTAAAATCCGACCGCGTACGCAAATCACAAAGTGTAGAGCGGACGTTTTCGCAAGACCGCGCTGACGCCGCTGCGCTGTTAGAAAAGCTGCCGGATCTGATGGACGACTTAGAGCGCCGCTACCAAAAACAAAAGCAGCGATACGCCATTAACGGCATTTTCGTGAAGATTAAGTTTCACGACTTTCAAACCACCACCATGGCGCACTCGGGCCGTTACTTTTGGGACAAAGCGTTGCTGAGCCATGAGTTTGCGCAATTGATTGAACAAGCATGGTTGCGCGGCCAGCGTGCGGTGCGCCTTTTGGGTATTGGTTTTCAGTTTGTGGAGCTAGATACCGCCGCCAAGCAAGGGGACTTATTTACAGATGCCTGACGTACCTAAAATCGAGTTTTTCGAACGCCGCACCAGCCTATTCGGCGCATTGGGTGCGGCGATGGCGATCTTGATGTTTATCGCCTTAATCGAAGTATTCTTAAGCAATTGGCGTGGCGACAGCGCTATTTGGATGCAACCGGCCGCTACGCTTTTTAACTGTATTTGCTGGTTGGGTTACGGGTTAGGTATTCGTGATTGGTTCGTTATTACGCCGCAGATATTTGGCATTGTGCTGTCGGTAGCAACAATAGCGGCGGTGCTCCTGTGAACGTTAGTGCTTAACGCCTTGATCGAACAATGGAATGCGAGGGTCTCGCATCACCACAATCAAAACCGCGCCAGCGACAAAGCCGCCAATATGCGCCCACCACGCCACACCCGGTTGTCCCAAGCTAAGCCACTGCAAGCCAAACCAAATACTTAGTGGAAATACCACCGGCAGTTTTAGCGGAATACGCATAAACACCAGCACCCACACTTTTACTTTTGGGTGCAGCACCAAATACGCACCCATCACACCGGCAATGGCGCCGCTAGCCCCAATCATCGGCACGGGGCTGTTTGGATCAGCTACGTAATGGGTGGCGGCAGCGGCTAAACCGCACAGCGCATAAAACAGTAAAAAGCGCCGGTGGCCCATGCTGTCTTCAATGTTGTCACCAAATACCCACAAGCAAGCCATGTTGCCGAGCAGGTGACCCCAACCCGCGTGTAAAAACATATAAGACAACCAGCTAAACCAGCCAGCGCTGTTTTGTTCGCTAGCGGGAATGCCATAGGTCAGGCTCACAGGGCGTAAACCCCAATGCTCAATATGCGCCAAAAAGGCATCACTACCCGCGCCATACATTAAGACGAAGAGCACAATGTTTAAGCCGATAAGGCTCATCGTTACCCGTTGGTAGGGAACAATTTTCAGTGGGTTTTCGTCGTGTAACGGCAAGAACATGGAAGCAACTACTGCATAGTGAGACACTGTAAGCATGCCATTAAGCCAACTGCTAAACGAGATTGAAGGCTGCACATTATGTGCAGGCCAACTGCCGCACGAGCCTCGCCCCGTTGTGCGAGCAGCCGAGTCGGCCCGCATTATGATTATTGGCCAGGCACCGGGTAGACGTGTGCACGAAACCGGTATTCCGTGGAATGATCCCAGCGGTAAACGCCTGCGAGAGTGGCTGCAAGTAGACGATGAAACCTTCTACGACCCTGAAAAAATTGCCATTATGCCGATGGGCTTTTGCTTTCCCGGCACGGGCAAGTCGGGCGACTTGCCGCCGCGGCCAGAATGTGCGCCAGCATGGCATCAGCGCCTATGGAATGAACTGCCCAATATTCAACTGACGCTACTCATAGGGCAGTATGCGCAAAATCAGTATTTGCCGAATAAACCCAAAACACTGACCGAAACCGTGCAACGTTGGCAAGACTGGGCACCCGAATATTTCGCGCTGCCGCACCCCTCGCCACGCAACCAAATTTGGCTGAAAAAAAATGCCTGGTTTGGCGAGTCGGTCATACCTGCATTGCGACAACGCGTGCATGATTTACTTACTTAAAACAAACCCAATTAGAGAGACAGCATGTCAAAGCAATGGATGATCTACGGCGCCTATGGATACAGCGGTGAGCTAACCGCACGTAACGCCAAAGCCCGCGGTTTAACCCCCATTTTGGCCGGTCGCCGAGAAGACAAAGTAAAACCACTGGCCGACGAGCTTGGTTTTGAATATCGCGTATTCGGTTTAGACGACGTTGCCGAAGTCACGCAGCAGCTAAAAGACATTGACGCTGTTACCCACTGCGCAGGCCCGTTTTCAGCCACCGCAGAGCCGATGATGAAAGCCTGCATTCAGGCCAAAACCCATTACGCCGACATCACCGGTGAGATTGAAGTATTCGAACTCGCAGCCCAGTTGGGTGGTTTAGCGAAAGCCGCAGGCATTGTGCTTTGCCCTGGCGTTGGTTTCGACGTGATTCCAACCGACTGCGTGGCAGCTGCATTAAAAGAAGCGATGCCAGATGCCACTGAGTTAACGCTTGGTTTTGACTCGCGCTCAGGCTTCTCGCCCGGCACCGCTAAAACCTCGGTTGAAGGCATGGCCCAAGGCAATAAAGTCCGTGTAAACGGCAAAATCGAAACCAAACCAATGGGCAAACTCGTCCGTAAAATTGATTTTGGCGACGGCGAAAAAACCGCCATGTCGATTCCTTTGGGTGACGTGTCTACAGCCTTTCATTCAACCGGCATTCCAAATATCAGCGTCTACATTCCAATGCCGCCGAAGCGCATTAAACA
>JAPPPA010000247.1 GCA_028817755.1 Gammaproteobacteria bacterium
TGAAATCGCCACTTCATCAGTCAACGCCAACGGCGCAACCGGCATACCGGTTTGTAGGCCAGCGTTTTCGATCATTTGCGCGTCGATGCCTTCGGCCAACATCGCCATGCCTTCGTTTACGTAGGACGAGAACACGCGAGAGGTGTAGAAACCACGACTGTCGTTAACAACGATTGGGGTTTTCTTGATATGTAGCACGTAGTCGAATGCCAAAGCCAAGGTTTCATCATTGGTTTTTTCGCCTTTGATGATTTCGACCAGTGGCATTTTTTCTACCGGCGAGAAGAAGTGCAGGCCAACAAAGTTTTCTGGTTTACGTGAGGCTTCCGCCAAGCCGGTAATGGGTAAGGTGGAGGTATTGGACGAGAACACTGCGTCTTCGCCCAAAACCGCTTCCGTGGCTTGGGTCACAGAGGCTTTGAGTTCACGGTCTTCAAACACGGCTTCAATCACCAAGTCGCAACCGGCTAGATCGTCATAATCACCCGTAGGGTGCATACGGCCTAGAATCTCGTCGGCTTTTTCTTGGGTCATGCGTTTACGGGCGACTAGCTTGTCAGTCACACCTTTAAACCAATCTTTACCTTTATCAGCCGCTTCTTGGCTGACGTCTTTCATCACTACTTCGATGCCTACTTTGGCAGACACGAAAGCGATACCGGCGCCCATTAGGCCGCAACCCAAAACGCCGAGCTTTTGTACTTTCTTAGGTTCAACGCCTTGAGGGCGTGAAGCGCCACGTTTGAGCGCATTCAACTGGAACCACAAAGTCGACATCATGTTTTTGCCCACTTTGTCGGAAATGGTCGCTGCGAATAGGCGGCTTTCGATACGGCTGGCGGTATCAAAATCTACGCGCGAACCTTCGGTGATCGCCTTCATGCAGTTAGACGGCGCTGGGTAGTTACCCCAGGTTTTGGCGTGCAACATGGCTGGCGCAATCGCCAGCATTTGTACGTTGCGCGGGCTATTGGCGTCGCCGCCCGGGAATTTGAAACCTTTTACATCCCAAGGCGCTTGCACGCTTGGGTTGGCTTTAATCCATGCGCGCGCCTTGTCCATTAGGTCTTCGTCGTTCATGGCTAGCTCGTCAATCAAACCAGCAGCCAGGGCTTTTTCTGGCTTGAGGGTTTTGCCTTCAAGCATTAACGGCATGGCTTGTTGAATGCCAATCATGCGCGGCAAACGCACGGTGGCACCGCCGCCGGGGAAGGCGCCGATTTTGACTTCAGGCAAGCCGATTTGAGCACGCGGGTTATTAATACAGATACGACGATGGGTTGCCAAAGCCACTTCATAACCGCCGCCGAGCGTGGTGCCATTCATGGCCGCCACAACCGGCTTACCGCAGGTTTCTAGCTTGCGCAGCATGGCTTTCATGTCTTCAACCAAGTTGAAAACTTGCTCGCTGGTCTCTAGCGCAATCAGCATTTCGATATCAGCGCCAGCAATAAAGTCTTTTTTGCCACTAGCGAGGATTACACCGGCCACGTTATCAATGTCGGCCATGATCTCGTCAATCGCGGTCGCCATTGGCTCTAGCAAATCCGCGTTCAATACGTTCATGGGCTTGCCCGGCAAGTCCATGGTGATTGTGACGATACTGTCTTGATCTTTAGTCGTTGTGATTGCCATGTCTTATGCAACCCTTTCAATGATTGTAGCTACGCCCATACCACCGCCGATGCAGAGGCTGGCCATACCGGTTTTCTTGTTCTGACGCTCTAGCTCGTCTACCAGGGTGCCCAAAATAATCGCGCCGGTGGCGCCTAATGGGTGCCCCATGGCGATAGCGCCGCCATTTACATTGACTTTGTCTAATGGGATACCTAAATCGTCGGTTGCTTTTAAGACAACTGCAGCGAACGCCTCATTAATTTCGACTAAATCGATGTCATCTACGCTCATTCCCGCTTTATCGAGCGCTTTTCTGCACGCTGGCGCGATGCCGGTAAGCATGATGGTTGGCTCGGAGCCGGTGACGGCGATTTGGCGAATTTTGGCACGTGGCTTTAAGCCCGCTTTTTCGCCGGCTTCTTTGCTACCTAGCAATACCAAACCTGCGCCATCAACAATGCCAGAGCTGTTGCCGGCGTGATGAACATGGGTCATTTCACCCACTTCCGGATATTTGAATTTAGCCACGTGGTCAAAGCCCATTTCGCCCATTTGGGTGAATGACGCCTTTAAGCCAGAAAGCGATTCAACCGAGGTGGTCGGGCGAATGGTTTCGTCTTTTTCGAGCACGGTCATGCCCGCGCGATCTTTTACCGGCACTACAGAGCCATCAAAACGTCCATCGGCCTGCGCTTCTGCGGCGCGGCGATGTGATTCAGCGGCGAACGCGTCTAGCTGTTCGCGGTTGTAACCTTCTAGCGTAGCGATCAAATCAGCTGATACGCCTTGCGGAATAAAGCCCATGGCTTCGTTCACCGCGGTATCCATCACCATCGCGCCGCCGTCAGAACCCATTGGGATTCGACTCATGGCCTCAACGCCACCGGCTACGACCATGTCTTCCATGCCCGAACCGATTTTGCTGGTCGCCAAATTCACGGCTTCTAGGCCAGAACCACAGAAACGGTTCAGCTGTACGCCCGCCACCGACTGATCCCAACCTGCGTATAAAACGGCGGTACGAGCGATATCCGCGCCTTGTTCGCCAACTGGCGTTACGCAACCTAGCACCACGTCGTCTACCAAACTGGTATCGAGGTTATTACGATCACGTAGTGCTTCTAATAAGTTTTTAAGCAAATCAACGGCTGGTACTTCGTGTAATGAACCGTCGCGCTTGCCTTTGCCACGCGGTGTCCGCACCGCGTCATAAATATATACGTCTTGCATGCTCACTCCCTCGTTTTGTCGTTGAGCAATATCAATCTAAAAATGCGCAGGCAGTGTACCCACCTTTTTTTGCATTTACCAAGCGCTTGCTTGGTAGAAGGCGCGCGGCGCTACGGCCAACTGATTTGCAGTATCATTGCGCAACAGAATAAGGACACAGCAATGCAAAAATTCACTTGGGGCAGCTTTGCGCTACGCCTGCTTTTCGCCACATTACTCGTGCTATTTACTTGGAACCCAACCGGTTACAGCTTTGTGCATTGGGTTGGCACCGCGCCACATTTCACGCCAGAAAAAGCTATCTCAGCTTTGGGCCTAATTATTGGCTGGGTGATTTATACCCGCGCCACCATGCGCTCATTGGGGCCTGTCGGTATCGCGCTACTCGGCGCCATCTTCGCTTGCATTGTTTGGCTACTATTCGATAAAGGCTGGCTAAGCGGCGAAAACATTAACGTGGTTACATGGATTGTGCTGTTTGCAACCAGCTCCATTCTAGCCGTCGGCATGAGCTGGTCACACGTCCGCCGCCGCATGAGCGGGCAGGTTGATACGGATGATGTGGATCAGTAACCCAGTTCACACCCAATAAAAAAGCCCGCTTATGCGGGCTTTCTTATTTAGATGCCACCGAGCAGATTTATTCGGTCATCACCAAACATTTCCATATCCGGCGCCATCAGTTCTACATAGCGGTCGAAATAGAGGAATTGCTTAACTAGCAGGGCAAATTCACGCGGGAATTTAATGCCATATTTTTTGCCGGTTTCGACGATGGAGAACATCAGCTCGTTGATTTGGTGCTCGTCGACAAAACCATTCATCATGTCTGGCGCATCCATACCGTCTAGCGCACCGACTACGCGGCGTAAGTCGGCCGCAAGCTGGGCGGTATCAACGTCGCCGTCGGTAGCGCCAATTTTCACCATGCTGTCGGCCATAACTTGGAAGTCCATGGTTTGCTGAGCTTCAATAAATTTAACCAGCGCGCCCCAAGTTTCTTTACGGATATGGCCGACGATGCCGAAGTCGATAAAGCCAACACGGCCATCGGTAAGCACCATTAAGTTACCGGCGTGTAAATCAGCGTGGAAAAACTGACACTCGGTCAGGCTACTAAACCAAGTATTCAAGGCGCTAATGAG
>JAPPPA010000282.1 GCA_028817755.1 Gammaproteobacteria bacterium
TACCCAAGGTATCGAGATTGGTCAGTTCCGGGCTGGTGACGATCCTGTGCCTATTAAGTTGCGTTCTCGCGACGGCGAAAACTTCCCAATTGAGCAGCTGCCATCGGTGAATGTGTATGGCAACCAAGGCCCTGCAGTGCCGCTGATGCAATTGGCGAATATTGATATTGAATGGCAGCCGGGTGCGATTCTGCGTCGTGATTTCTCGCGCTACGCCACGGTGTCGGCCAACTTGCTTGATGGCGTAGGTCATGAACAAGTGCTGGCTTACGTTCTACCGAAGATTGCTGAGGCAAGTGAGTCCGGTGAGTTGCCAAGTACGGTGACAACGAAGTTGGGTGGCGAAGCTGATGCTTCGGGTGAGGCTAACTCGGCGTTACTTGGTGCTGCGCCGTTAGGCTTGATGATGTTGCTGTTCTTCTTGTTGCTTGAGTTCAATAGCTTCCGGCGCGTGCTTATCATTATGGCTACCGTGCCATTGGTGATGATTGGTGTGATCCCGGGCCTTGTTATTACCGGCTCACCGTTTGGCTTTAACTCTATGGTGGGTTGTATCGCTCTAGTGGGCATTGTTGTGAATAACGCCATCGTGCTGATTGATGTGATTGACGCACGGCTAAAAGAGGGCGGTGACTTAACGCTAGCGATTAAAGAAGCCGTGGCGCGTCGTACGCGCCCAATTATTCTCACCACCTTTACGACCGTGGCGGGTTTAAGCCCATTAACCGTGACGAGTGCAACCGCATGGCCACCAATGGCCTGGGCCATTATTTCGGGCTTATTGGCATCAACCGTTTTGACCTTGGTTGTGATTCCTGCGCTGTGCAAACTCTTATTGAGTAGTCGCAAGAACAAAGCTCAGCCTAAAGCAGCGGCGACTGTAGCAATGGCTGTGATTGCGGTATTTGGTTTGAGTTATGGCGAATCTAGCTATGCTCAAATTGGCCAATACCCGGGTGAAGAAGAGCTACAGCATATTGATCAAGTCGTGGATTATGAGGGGGCGCGTGATTACGCCAATATGACCCCGATTACGTTGCTCGAGTCAATTCGCATGGCGGCCGAGCGCCCGCAAGTGAAAGCCGAAGTCGCACGCACCTATGCGCGTAAACACGAGGCGCATGAACTATTCCGTAAAGCTTGGTTGCCTAGCCTTACGGTGACGGCTTACGCGGCTAAAGCTGATCGTGAATCTAATGCGACCTTCCCACCGGCAGGTCCGGGTGCGCCACCCACGGTTATTAGTGTGGCCGAACGCGAGCGCTATGGCGGTACGGTTGAAGTGCGCCAAACCTTGTTCAATGCTGCGAATGGTATTTACCGCTTACAAGCGGCGAAGCTAGCGGCGCAAGCGCAGGGCTTAATTACTTATCGCCAAGGTGAATTGGCGACGACGTTATCATCGCCTGCATTTTTACGGGCATTGTCATTCGACGCCCAGGTGGAGGCTGCTACTGCCGCGCTGGCGTCTCAAAAGCTGCAGCTAAAAGACGCTCAAAGCTTAGCCAAGACCGGTCGCCTGACGGATGCGGATTTGCAGCTCGCGCAGGTACAGCTGCTGCAAGCAGAGCATCATTTGCACGAGCTAAAAAGTGAGCAGCGGATTAACTTGTCAGACTTCGCGCGCACAATTGGTTCGCCGGTATTGCGTCGGCCTGAGTTGCCGGTGGCGAGAGTATGGAATCTGATCACTATCCCGAGCTTTGAAGAAGCGTTCGAATTCACGCGTGAAACACGTGAAGATTTTAGAGCACAGCGTTTGCAATTAAAGGCGCTGGAAAAACAACGTGCCGCAGTTGGGGCAGAAGCTATTCCGTCGGTCGGCCTTACGGCGCAATACACGCGTAATGAAGGGCAGACGTTTCAGTCGGAAGAAGAGGCATTTGTCGGTGCACAAATTACCTGGCAACCATTGGCGGGCGGTGCGCGTGCCTCGAAGCGTAAAGCGCTGGCTAATGAATATGCGGCGCTGAAACAAGAGTTACTCGAAAGCGAGCGTACGCTGTGGTTTGACCTATTGGAGTCGGCTGAGCATTTCCGTTTGGCGCATGAGCAAGTAGAGCTAACCGAGAAGGCTGTTTCCGCGAGCCAAGCTGCGCTAGAAAACCAGCAAAAGCGTGAAAAGGCTGGGCTGGCTTCGGCTGCCGCGCTAGCGGGTGCGCAGGCGAGGGCCGACGAGCATCGGGCAAGCTTAAAACGTGCGCAGATCGCAGTGATTGGGCACTGGCTGCATTTTCATGTGGTGATGGGGTCTACGGTTGAGGATGCGCTCAACAAGTACGGGCCCGGCATCGAAGCGTTAAATATGCAGTAGCCCAAAGAAAACGGCGTCACCAAAAGTTTGTAACGGGTCGGCGCCGTTTTTGTATTCTAGGCGTATGAATATTTTCGACCGAATCTTTGCTTTGCACCGTGAGCTGAAACATTCACGGCAGCCGGTTTCACGGGTGATGTTAGAGAAGCGCTTAGAGTGTTCCACGGCCACTATCAAGCGCATCATCCAGCAGATGCGGGATTATTTAAATGCGCCGATTGAGTATGACCGTGATGCCAACGGTTATTACTACGCCACGCAAAACGAATATGGGCCGGTATATGAACTGCCGGGTTTGTGGTTTAACGCGGCTGAAGTGCAGGCGATTCTGACGCTTAAAACATTGTTGGCTCGGCTAGAGCCGGGTTTGCTGAGTGAACAGCTAGAGCCATTAACAGAGTTATTGGACAGCAGCGGTTTAATTCAGCCAGACCAGGTAGGGCAACGCTTACGTATTTTGGCCGCTACCGCACGGCCGAGTGGCGAACACTTTCATACTGTTGCCAGTGCCGTAGTGGAGCGCCATCGGTTAGATATTGAATATGCGGCGCGTAGCACTGGCGAAACCACACAACGGCAAATATCACCACAGCGTTTAACACATTACCGCGACAACTGGTTTGTGGATGCGTGGTGTCATCGCTCAGAAGGTTTGCGTACTTTCTCGCTCGATAAAGTTATTCAAGCTCAGCCGCTAGAAGACGCGGCGATAGACGTCGAAGAAGCCGATCTAGATAAAACCTTGGGTTCTAGCTATGGCATTTTTTCTGGCGAGCCTAATGCCGTTGCTGAAATTGTAGTGAGTGCGAAACAGGCGCGATGGGTGGCTGACGAGCAGTGGCATCCTGAACAGCAAAGTGAGTGGTTAGATGACGGCCGATACTTACTGAAAGTACCTTACTCGCAGCCCTGGGAGCTATTGGGTGATGTGCTGCGTTTAGGCGCAGGTGCTGAGGTAGTCGCACCAACAGAATTACGAGACTTGGTGCAAACCACGCTCAGCCAAGCTGTGGCTCAATATAACTAGCAGCGTGATAGCACATTAGGAGATGAGATGATTTCGTTCGCAGACAAAGTCGTGATCGTGACCGGTTCTAGTCGGGGCATTGGAGAAGCCACTGCCAAGCAAATGGCATCCGCGGGTGCGGCTGTCGTCGTTTGTAGCCGTAAGCTTGAAGCCTGTGAAAGCGTAGTGGCGGAGATTGCCGCGGCGGGCGGCGAGGCTGTCGCCATGGCTTGCAATATTGATGATAAAGAGAGCTTGCAGGCATTGGTCGATCAAACAATTGCACGCTACGGCCGTTTAGATACCGTAGTGTGTAATGCGGCCGTTAACCCGCACTACGGCAGCATGTCGGATATTGGCGATGAGGCGTACAACAAAACCTTAAACGCGAATGTGCGAGGCACGCATTGGTTGTGCCAAATGGCGAAGCCGCATTTAGAAAAGACAGGTGGCAGTGTGGTGCTGTTGTCGAGTGTTTGTGCTTTCCGTGGTAGCCAGAATATTGGTACCTATGCCATTACCAAAGCAGCTGAAATTGCGTTGATGCGTAATTTGGCTTTGGAGTGGGGCCCATTGGGTATGCGGGCTAACTGCATTGCGCCGGGTTTGATTCAAACTGAGTTTGCGCGTGGCTTATGGGAGAACCCAGCAATGCGCGCAAAAATGGAAAAT
>JAPPPA010000115.1 GCA_028817755.1 Gammaproteobacteria bacterium
ATTCGAACCTCCGACCGCCTGGTTCGTAGCCAGGTACTCTATCCAGCTGAGCTACAGGCGCACTTTCTTACAGCTGGGCTGTAAGAGGGCGCGCATTCTATACAGATGCGCCCTTAAGGTAAAGCCTTATTTAACGCTTATGCGACCTTTAATTTAGGTTGCCAAGCGGTCTTCATAAATGAAGCAATGACGCCAGACAAGCGTTCTGGGCGATCGCGCAGTTCAAAAATAGATTCTGCGGCTACAAATTGGGCGCCCGGAATTTGCTTGGACAGTTTTTCGGCATCTGTGAATGGGTGCAGCACATCGTTGGGGTGGCCAATGATAAGCGTGGGCACATCAATAGATTCGCGCTCACGTACGGTGGGGGCGATTGGGCCGACTAAGGTGCCGCTCAAAACCGAAGCAATGGCGTCGGGGTCGTTACCAAAAATGGTGCGTACCGAGTCCCAAGCGAGCTTGTTGCGTTTCGGTAGCTTTTGGATAAGACGTGAAATTGGGCGTACAACGCCGGGAATAAGACGTGTAGAGAGCAAAAGCGGCGCTAGTAAGATTACTACGCCTGGAACGGCGTGCTCTAATACGGGCATTTCCAGCATTAGGCCCTGCACTCGCGTTGGGTGTCTTAATTGGGCATGCATAGAAACATCGGCGCCAAGTGACAAGCCGCCGAATACTGCCGTTTGAATCTTTAAGTGATCTAACAATGCAATCGCTTGGTCGGCGTAGCGATCCATACGCAATACGGAAACATCTTGCGGTTTGTCAGAAAGGCCGTGCCCAAGCAAATCAAGAAGAAGTATGCGGAAGCCTTGTGCGGCAAGGGTTTTGCCGAGCTCACGATTGACGTCGGTGTCCATCAATATGCCGTGCAGTAGCACGATGGTTTGTGAACCTTCGCCGAGTTGCTCGTAGAACAAGCGGTGTCCTTGATATTCAAAATAGGCCATCAATTACGTCCTGATAATCGGTATACATTTGTGTGCATATTAACAAATGCTGGCTTTCAGCCAAGCGCTTGCTTGAATTTTACAGTCTTAAACACTTTATTTTCAGTCTGAAACCACGCCATACTGCGCCCGGCCCGTTGACTTGCGAACGTGGAGGGTGTGCCTTTTAGGTCAATCTACGTTAAGCTCGTCCGCCTTCGTACTGGCAGTTGCGTGGGAGCAATGGCAGTATGTTGAACTGATATTGGGGTTTTGAGCTTCGGCTCATTTGAAAAAATTTGCACAGTAAATTGGAGGAGAAGACATGACTTCTACCAAAAAAGCCTTAGCGCTAGGTTTCACCCTTGCGTTGCCTTTTGCTGCGTTTAACGCAGAAGCTAAAGTAGATGCTGCTGAAGCAGCTAAATTGGGCGACAGCCTAACTAAGATCGGTGCTGAAGCTGGCGCCAACGCCGACGGCAGCATTCCTGCTTTCCAAGGCAAGTCGCTATTTACCGACACCGAACTAAGCTACAAATACAAAGACATCGATAAGATGTCTCGCCAAGAGCAGTCTGACACGCTGGCGGCCTACAAGGCCCGTAACGGCGCTGGCGACGTAGTTCTAGAAATCACCGGTGCTAACTACAAAGATCACGCTGACAAGTTGACCGAAGGTCACAAAGCTTTGTTCGCCAAGTTCCCTGATACCTACAAAATGAAGGTATACAAAACTATGCGTAGTGCGTTCTTCCCTGAAGCCATTGAAGAAGCAACTGTTGCTAACGCTACTTCGGCAAGCCTAGAGGGCACCGACAGCATGAAAGGTGCAAGCATCGGCTTCCCGTTCCCGATTCCAACCTCTGGTGCTGAGCCAATTTGGAACCACAAAACCAAATATCGTGGCAATGCTGTAATTCGTTACAACAACCAGGCGATTGTTAAAACTGACGGTACCTTTAAGTTGACCAAGGTTGTGGAAGACGTGCTATTCACCTACGCCAACACTGATGGCGGCGTGGTTGACGGCATTTTGCTTTACTACCTTCAAACTGACCTAGGTTCTTCAGGTACTCGTACCTTGGTACACGAAACTGCTGACCAGTCAGGTAAGACCAACAAAGATAAGCGCCAAGCTTGGCTTTACAACAAAGGCTTCGGCCGTTTGAAGCGTGCGCCTAACGTTGGCTTCGATAACCCATCTCAAACATCTGATGGCGAGCAGTTCAACGACCAAGTTGATATGTTCAACGGCGCCCTAACCCGTTACGACTGGAAACTAGTTGGTAAGAAAGAAATGTACATGCCGTACAACTCTTCTGACATCAACGATCCAACACTTAAGTACGCGGAAATCCTAAAAGCGGGTCACGTAAACCAAGATCTAGCACGTTACGAGCTACACCGTGTATGGGTTGTTGAAGCAACACTACGTGATGGCGTACGTCACAAAATCAGTAAGCGTACCTTCTACATCGACGAAGACAGCTGGTCAATCAACGCGGTTGACGGTTACGACGGTCGTGGTGAGCTATGGAAGTTCCAAGAAGGCCACATGGTTAGCGTACCTTGGGTAGGCACCGCTTCTGCTGTACCTGAATTGATTTACGATCTTCAGTCTGGCCGTTACTTCGCAACTGCGATGGTTAACGAAGAGAAGCTGAATGACACTGACGCAGACTTTAAAGTTAAATACTTCAAACCTGCTAACGTAGCTAAGCGTATTAAATAATCGCGAGGACGAGCCCGGTTTAATCGCCGGACTCAACCACAGCCCCGTAGCTCTAAAAAGCTGCGGGGCTGTGTGTCCTTGTAAAACAAGCTTTTTTATTAAGCACAAAACCAGCTCTGTACAGAGGGGAGAATTATGAATAGGAGTATTTCTGTGCGGACAGCGATGGCCAGCGCGCTTCTTTGCGCCGGTGCCACAGCTAGTTTGCCTCTTGCGGCAGAAGTGACTGATCCAACAACGGTGTTGCAGCCGGCTGAGATCATGCCTTTAGCTGCAGAAAGCCAATTGATGGACGTTACCGTTGCCGGTACTCGCGTAGTTGCTGTTGGTAACCGCGGGCACGTTCTAACTTCAGACGACAAAGGTGAGACCTGGACACAGCAAAATGTTCCTGCTCGCCAAATGTTAATTGCCGTTGACTTCGCCGACAGCCAAAACGGTTGGGCGGTAGGCCATGACTCACTTATCTTGCGTACGCGTGATGGTGGTCAGTCTTGGGAAAGTCAGAACTTTGACTCAGAAACTGGGCAGCCGCTTTATGACGTTTTAGCGTTAAGTGAGAGTGATGCTTGGGCAGTTGGTTCCTTCGGTAAATTCTTCCGTACTACCGACGGTGGCGACACCTGGGAAAAAGTAGAGGAAGGTATCACTGAGCCAGGTGTTCACCTTATCTCTATTACTCAGCTGCCAAGCGGCGTGTTAGTAATCGCTGGTGAAGCTGGCATGGTTGCTTACTCGAAAGATAATGGCGACACCTGGAACCTAGGCCAAACGGCTTATGCGGGTTCTTACTTTGGTGTGCTACCAATGGGTGATAACGGCGTAATGCTGTACGGCCTACGTGGTACGGCTCGTAGCGTTGATGACGTTACTACCCTGGAAGAAATGGACCCATGGGATCTCGACGCGTTTTCTATTCAAACTGAATGGACTGACGAAGAGCTCAATGCAATTGGTTACCAAAACGTTGTAGTACCTGCGGAAACCGCGGTATTCGGTGGTGCTGTCACCTATGACGGTAACTACGTCATGGTTGGTCAGAATGGTTCTTTGTACAAAGGTACGCCGGGTAAAACCGAGCTAACCAACGTGCCGAGCCCGACCAATAAATCTCTTAACTCTGTAGTAGCACTTGATGACCGCCTGATTGCCGTTGGCCTTGCGGGCGTACAAGTCATCAAACTTCAGTAACCGCGCAGAATAAGGAGTAAGAAAAATGAGTGACGATAAGAACCAGGTCACAATTACAGACCGAATTCTGCATTTGGTTATTCCGCCGATTTATCACCACCGTGTGGTAAATCACGTAATCATATTAGTGCTAACAG
>JAPPPA010000242.1 GCA_028817755.1 Gammaproteobacteria bacterium
TCAGCAACTCGGCTGTCCGGTACAGCGCCAGCTAACGCTCATGGATAATCACCCCGCGCGTAGCGTGCTCGAGTCCCATTGGGAAGTGGGTTACAGCGAAGGCCGTGGTTACGCCATTATTGCGGAGCGGGTTGGTTGTGGTATTCGAGCCTGCACAGAAACTCGCGTGGAGTTTGCCGCGCAGCATCTCCGGTCTAACCCTTGGGGTTGGGGCCGCGTCGTCGCAACCGCTGATCTTAACGGCCTGCTAAACAACACATTAACGCCCCCCGTAGCGCCCTTAAACATCATTGCTGATGTGGGCTGGTTTGGTAAGTCGCACTTGCGCGTGCAAATTTCTCCCTCCTGGCATGAGCTGCATGCCGAGCGTGCAGACGCCATTGCCTTCTCTGGTATTTATGCGGATTTCGACGCGCAAGACTATGCCCGGAATTGGTATGGCGATTTAGACGCAAGTTTTACGGTGATTACCGAATCAGCTAGCCCAGACCAGAAAGCGCGTATGGGCGAAATTATGCAATCGCTAGGCACGCAAAGCGCGCCGCACTCTGAGCAAGTAGGCGCGGTGATTGTGCGCGTTGTGGCACTAATGAAAGAGCTATCGACCGCTATCTTGGTTTGGCAAGGCAAAGAGCGTGCTTGGAAGCCACAAATCAATACCGCTGAGCCATTAAATGCGGTTGCCTTACTCAATAGTCCAGCGGTTGGCCCAAACACAATCAAGCCGCTTAAATTAGAACTCACGCCAGATGTCATGGTGGTTACCAATAACCCTGTGGAGCGCCAAGTGGCTTTAGAGCTGCCGAGTTTTGAAGCATGGCATGGAGACACGCCGATGCCTGCAGTAGTGCAAAAACTTGGCCCGGCCACTTATGAAGAAGAGCCAGAACTAGAAATCTGGCAACTCAACCTACAATTCCGTGGCGACAAAATCTCGCTGAACGGTTTGGCACTTTGGCGTGAGCGATAACATGCAGCAGGGCGGTTTGGACTTTTTTGCTGATGAAGCGCAATTGGTTGCAGGTGTAGATGAAGCAGGGCGCGGCCCGCTGGCTGGCCCTGTGGTGTGCGGCGCGGTAATCCTCGATCCAAACCAGCCAATTGAAGGCTTAAACGACAGCAAAAAGCTCAGCGAGAAAAAACGCGAAGCGCTGTTCGACGAAATTAAAGCTAAGGCCAAAGCGTGGGCGATTGATGAAAAATCCCCAGCCGATATCGACCGACTCAATATTCTGCAAGCGAGCCTACAGGGCATGGCGGATGCCGTAGCCGCGTTGCCTGTGCAACCAGACCATGTGCGTGCCGACGGCAATAAATGCCCGCCAGTGCCAATGACTGTTGAAGCCATTATTGGCGGCGATGCCTCTGACCCAGCTATTGCGGCAGCCTCTATTCTTGCCAAGGTGCATCGAGACCGCTTACTAGTCGCGCTACATCAACAGCACCCGCAATACGGTTTTGATAAGCACAAAGGCTATCCGACCAAGCAGCATATCCAGGCGATTCAAGAACACGGCGTGCTCGATTGCCATCGCCGTAGTTACGCCCCAGTGCGTAGAGCGTTGGAAGCCTAAAACGAAAGTCCCGCTTTTCGACAAGCTCAGAGCTAACGGTGCTCTTTTCATTCAGGGCTAGTGGTGATTTTTCGCTCGTCCTGAGCCTGTCGAAGGACATTTCCCGCTTACCTGACCTCGCAGGTCTAGGCTTCTGGCGCTAAAGCTAATAAAGTAGGGCGCTTACAAAATATACCTTAGGCTCTGGGAGGGCATATGGCAGGTCGCGATACGCAATGGCATAACCAAATCGAACAAACCGTAGACGCTATCATCGACTACATTGGTAAAGACATTCGTCTAGGTATGCCGCTTGGCATGGGTAAACCGGCGCAACTTGTTAACGCCATTTACGACCGCGCCAAAGCTGATCCAAGCATTCAGCTCACCATCATTACCGCCTTAACGCTCGAAAAACCAAAAGAAAAAGAGCCGCTACGCAAAGCTTTTACCGATCCTATTTTTGACCGCGTTTACGGCGACTGTGCCGAATGCCAATACGCGCTAGACGTTACCGCTGGCAAACTGCCATCTAACGTACGCGTTAAAGAATTCTTCTTTAAGCCGGGTAGTCGCTTACGTAACAAGCCTGCGCAAATCGACTACATCAGCTCTAATTACAGCCATGCCGCGCGAGACGTATACGCCAACGGCTGTAACGTTGCTATGCAAATTGTTACCCAGCGTGTAGACGAAAACGGCAACAAAAAAATCAGCATGAGCTGTAACCCAGACACCGGCCCAGAACTCACCGTGATGCTGGACGAGGCCAAAGCCAATGGTGAAAAGAACCTAACCGTTGGCGTGATTAACGAACAACTTCCGTACATGTACAACGACGCCGAAGTTGATCCAGATGAATACGACATCATTCTGGAAAATCCAGACCTAAACACCAAGCTATTCAGCACACCTAAGCTACTGCCAGTAACCACGCCTGACTACATGATCGGCCTAAATGCTTCGGCGCTAGTGCCAGACGGCGGCACGCTGCAAATTGGTATCGGCGCGTTAGGCGACGCGATTGTGTACGGCCTAATGCAGCGCCAACAAGACAACGAGCTATACAACAGCCTGCTAGAGAAAACTGGCATTGCCAGCAAGTCGGAAGAAATCATTAAAGAAATCGGCGGCACCGACACCTTCAAGAAAGGCTTATACGGCGCTACCGAAATGTTTGTAGAAGGCTTCTTGCACCTCTACAAAGCCGGTATTCTAAAACGTGAAGTGTATGACTTCTGGGCGCTACAAGCGTTGATTAACCGTGATCTATTAGATCCGGAAAACATCACCCCAGACGCCTTTGCAGAGCTAGAAAACCTTGGCGTACGTGTTATTCGTACAAAAGACTTTGAAGTGCTTCAGTACCACGGCTTCTTTAACGACGACTGCAGCTACGACGCTGGCTATATCGTTGCGCCAGACGGCACGCGCGTTATCGCCAACGTGGCAGATCCAGAGTCGCGCAAAGTGCTGGGCGAGCAATGCCTAGGTAAGAAGCTACGTAACGGCGTAGTGCTGCACGGCGGCTTCTTCATGGGTTCTAATGACTTCTACGATGATCTTCGTGCGTTACCTGAAGAAGAAAATCGCAAAATCTGCATGACCACCGTGCAGAAAGTAAACCAGCTAGACGCTAACCCGCGCCTATACAAAGCTCAGCGTAAGAACGCTCGCTTTATCAACACCGGTATTATCGCCACCATGAGTGGTGCGATTGCCTCAGACGGCTTAGAAAATAACCAAGTGGTGTCAGGCGTAGGCGGGCAGTACAACTTCGTTGCCATGGCGCACCAGCTGCTTACCGGCCGAAGCATTCTAATGATCCGCTCAGTGCGTGAAAAAGACGGCCAGGCCAGCAACAACATCCAGTGGAAATACGGCCACTGCACCATTCCGCGTCACCTGCGTGACATCGTGATTACCGAATACGGCATCGCCGTTCTGCGTTCTAAGACCGACTCAGAAGTGATGAAAGCGCTGATTAACGTCATGGATAGCCGCTTCCAACAATCTATGCTGCAAACCGCCAAAGAGGCAGGCAAGATTGAGCAGGATTACGAAATTCCAGCCCAATACACCAACAACACGCCAGAGCGCCTAGAGCAAGACCTGGCCGAAGCGCGTAAGAATGACCTATTCGGCCCATTCCCATTTGGCGTAGACCTAGAAGACGACGAGCTACAACTTGCTAAAGCTCTAAAAGGTCTAGCCGCCCGCAAAGACGACGGCAAGATGAAAACACTTTGGGAAGCCTTCAAAGTCAAAAACATCCCACCCGAAGCCCAGCCGTGGCTAGAGCGTATGCAGCTCACCAACCCGCAAAACTTCCAAGAGAAAGTGATTCAGAAGTTGTTTGTGAAAGAGTTGCAGAATGCGAAGGTTATTTAGGTATGGCGCTTTACACGCCCGGTAGCTGCT
>JAPPPA010000168.1 GCA_028817755.1 Gammaproteobacteria bacterium
CCCTAAATGTTAGCGGTACTGTGCTGTGTTCAGCGGCAGCGAGTTGTACCGTAACTAAGCCAAATGGTACCGACGTTGTAATGACTTCTGACGTCGCTAACGTTATTCCAGGTCAACCGGCTATTAACAATGACTTCTTTGTGCGTGTTTCCTGCGATCAAGAAAATGCACCGTTTCGCGTAAGAACAGGTTTTGGTACTTACAGCCTTAGCAATGGCAGTAACCAAGTGCTGTTTTCAGCGTTCCGTGATGCTGGTCATGGTTTGATTTGGGCTGGTGGTCGTAACTACACCGCAGACACTCCAGATGGTGCTGAATTCCGTACTGATGTGCCGGTGTATTTCAAAGCTTTGCGTACTGAAACCCTACGTATGCGCGAAGGTACTTATAACGGCACCGTAGACATCACCGTTACGTTCTAAGTCAATTCTCAAGAGTACCCCTTGGCCGTGAGGTGAAGCATGGACAGCTTTGCCTCGCGGTTTTTTGCGTTATGAAAAAACTATTTTTAGGTGCTTTGGCACTTTTGGCGAGTCACTCTGCTAGTGCCTTGGATTTTTCCAGCACGCGTATCGATTTGAATGCGCGCCAGCTGGTTGGGGAGCTAACGATCGGTTTGCCCCAAGGTGCTAAATCGCAACAGTACGAAGCAACGTTGCTGTCTTGGAAGGTCTTGGCCGGTAAAGACGTGACCCAGGCAACGAATGAGTTGGTGCTGATACCCCGCCGATTTACTTTGCGTGCGGGTGAGCAAAAAACCTTACGTCTGGGGTTGCTCAGTCCAAGTCATTTGCCGCAGTCTAAAGAAGCGACTTACCGAATTTTAGTCAAGCCGCTAAAAACAAGCGAAGAGGGTGTCGGGGTCTCGGTGGGTTATTCCTTGCCGGTTTTTGTAGCGCCCCAGCGTAGCGGTGGACCTGATATTTTTGCTGAGATAGTGCAGGCGCCAAGTGGGCTGCCGGTATTACGAATACGGAACCAGGGTATTTCCCATAGCGTAGTACAAGGCTTGGCCTTGGTTGAGCAGAATGAAGCGTTTGGTGAAGGCCGGTTTTATCTTCTTGCGGACAGGTATCGTGACGTGCCGCTGCCCAGTGGTTTGGCGGCGCCAGGTTGCTTAGAAATTAGGCTCAAGCGCGTCAACCTTTGGGAACAGCACACAGCTTGTCCCGCCGGGCAACGCTGGTAGGTGGCAATGATAAGGGTTGTCGCCGGTGGTTTGACGCTGTTGTGGGCTGGGTGGGTCGCGGCCGTTGAGCTGCCAGATGCTGGCTTCTTTGAGTTAGAAATTAATGGGCGAAAAAATGCCCAATTAACGCCTGTGCAGTTTGTAAATGGGATGGTGGTGACTAACTTGGTCGCCCTTAAGTCATATCCATTGGTGAAAGAAAAGCTGCGCCCTAAACAAGACGCCGCCTTGGTCGAATTATGTCCTGCTGAGGTTTGCGTTGTCGGTATTGATATTGAACGTGCACTACTTCGCATCGTGCTGCCGGATCACTACTTTGTTAAACAAGCCTTGGGTTTAAAGCGCGGTGTGGTTGATGGGCGACCAGCATCAAATAGTCGTGGTGTGCACCTGAATTACGATGTGATCCATGCTGATAACGACTTAGGCATTCAGAATAATTCTGCGTTACTACAGCTAAATGCTTACCAAGGTGACTGGAGTTTTAGGCATAACCATCAATGGCGAGATAACCCTAGCAACCAAGGTTGGCTTCGCCTAAGTACAACGCTTGAATATGCCGATGCAGCCAACCTTTCTATTTATAGCGCTGGCGACAACATTACTCAGGGCACTAATTTCAATTTGCCGACCGGCTTTCTGGGTTTCCAAATCCGCAGCGACTACAACTTAAAGCCGAGTTTGATTACGTATGCGCAGCCTCGGTTCGAAACGGTTCTGGCGCAGGAATCAACCGCGCAATTATTTGTAAATGGCGACTTGTTTGCCGAACAAGAAGCTTTGCCTGGGCTGTTAGAAAGCGGCGACATTCCGGCCAGTGTAGGACGAAACAATGTGCAGGTACGCATTACAGATTCCCAAGGCCGAGAGCGCTTGGTTGCCGCACCGTTTTATGTGGCTCCGCAAGTTTTGCGTAAAGGGCTGAGTAATTACAGCCTGCAGTTAGGCAAAGTGCGTACGAATGATTTTGTCGATCGCATTCGCTATGACCAAAGTTTTTTGTCTACGCATTACTTATATGGCGTTACTGACCGAATCAATGCCGGATTCTTTGCGGAGCTGACAGAGCAATACAGTAACTGGGGCGCCAAGTGGGTGGGGAAGTCTGACCGGCTTGGTGTGTTTGACTTGGAAGTGGCTGCGAATTTGCAGTCGAACAGTGAAACCCGTTGGTCGAGTTTGGTCTCCTACGACTATATGACGCGTTACTTCCTCCTCAATTTGAACAGCCGCTATAGAGAGCAAGGTTTTCAACAGCTCGGTACATTTGATGCCGATGTGCGCTTAGAAAACTCATTGTCGATCGGCGTTTTTTTAGGAACAAAGCTGGATTTAACACTCAATGCTGCAGACATACGTAACCATGATCGCAGTGAGCGCTCGCGCTGGAGTTTTACCGTAGGGAAGAACTTCAATCATTGGGGACGAGTGTCGCTTAGGTTTGGGGAAACTCGATCAGATACGGCGGAAACCGAACAACAAATTAGTCTTACTTACGCCTTGCCACTGGGGCGGCACTTCAGGAGTAACTCTTTTGTGGGGCGTACAGAGCGTGAAACCAGCCAAAGTGACGCCTTGCAAACGCGGCTTTCGTATAGCGACCACCGAAGCAATGGTCAAAGCCGTATTGCTGAAATTGCCGCTTCATCCTTCGATGACAGTGATGCTTATAGCGCGCGCCTAGCAGGCCGTTTTGATCGCTTTGAAGCGGCTGCGACCGTGATTGAAGATGAGGCAGGCTTTAATTACCAAGCCAGTGTCGCTGGTTCGCTAATTAAGCTCGACGGTGCTCCCTTCATTGCCAGTAGAAAGTTACGCAATGCTTTCCTATTAGTGGACTCTGATTTGCCGGAATTGCCGGTAACGCTGCAGAACCGAGGCCGTCGAAACACCAACCAGAAAGGCTTGTCGGTTTATGACAACCTCACTTCCCACCAGTTGTTCACGTTGGATCTAAATACCCGTGCGTTGCCCATTACTCATACCGTTCGGGAGCCACAAAAGCGAGTAGCGATTGGGCGAGAGCAAGGTGCTTTCGCGCAGTTTATTGTTGAGCCCGTGCGTGCTGTGCAATTTAGTGTGCGTAGCGAAAGTGGTTTACCAATTAAAGCTGGCTCGGTGTTGCACAGTGGTTCGGAGCAAGCAGCTGTTGTGAGTGCAGGCGGAGATGTTTATCTCGATCATCATGATCGGCCGGTGTATTTCTGGGTGGGTCAGCCTGAGCAAGGTTGCCGCGTGTTTGTACCCCCCTCGGCGCCTAGCCAAGTGGTGACAGATTTAGGCTCGCTTACCTGTGCTGGCGAAAACCCACCCGTGGCATTGGCGCAGAAAAAGCGTAGCTCGGAGTTAAGTAGCTTGGTTTATTTAGCTACCGCTAACGGGACGCCGTTAATCACAGGAAGCCTTGTTTATGACGGTACTAAACTGTTGGGCGCGGTTGGTTTACAGGGTGAAATCATCTTAGCAAATCGCGTTATAAAGCCTGTGCTAACGTATCAAAACCCTCTCAAAGGACGCGCGCGGAATGCTGCGCATGTCATTGCGCAAACCTCGCTTCAGTAATGAATAAGCCGGCCAATATCGACGCTGCATTTGCTGTGCCACACAGCTACGATTCTATGTGCTTGCCGCCTTGGCATATTCAGCAGATTATTGCCTACGCGCGGCGCCAGAAAGTTTCTCCTCAGCGTTTGTTAGAAGGGCTGGATGTTACTGAAACCGACTTGGCAGACCCGGATTTTCGCGTTTCTTTTCGTCAAACCTATGAGTTTGTGCGGCATGC
>JAPPPA010000235.1 GCA_028817755.1 Gammaproteobacteria bacterium
CGGTTATCTAACTCTAAAGCGTCGCGGAAATAACAAGCCACTACGCTATGGCCTGCGTCACGCAACTGATCAATCACATGTTTTGCGAGTGTGCCTGCGGCACCGGTCACCATAATTTCCATTAGAAAATAGACTCCCGTTCTTTCAGGCCCTTGGCAATTAGGCCATTAATCGCCTCTTTTACTTGATTGACTCGTGCCGCGACTTCTTCTTCACTCGCATCATCATTCGGAAAATGCATCGCTTCACCAAAGTTCAAATGCATTTGCGCAGGCAATGGCATCGGCGGTGCTACTGGCACATAAGGTACACCCAGTAATTTCGCTAGCGGCTTGATGTTGGCGACGGCTGGCATGGTTTCTTCATTACCCACCACGCCAACCGGAATAATGGGCGCATCAAATTCCATGGCTAAGCGCATAAAGCCATTCCCAAAACGCTCGAGCTGATAAGCATCTTTATAGAGCTTGCCAGCGCCCCGAGCACCCTCTGGAAAGACCACGATTACTTCTTCACGCTCAAGCATTTTTTCGCAATTCAGCGGATCACCAATGACAGCACCGACTGAATTCAGCCAGTTACCCAGAATAGGTACCGTTGGAAAGAAGCGCTCGATCATAGCGCGGGCAAAACGCGGATTTTCTTTACGCATGGCGATCGCCATACCGATCATTAGCCCATCCATTGGCAGCTGGCCGCCATGGTTAGCAATCACTAAGGCGCGCCCTTTGGCAGGAATATTTTCAATGCCATATGACTGAACACGAAAGTACTTATCGTGCACCCAACGAAACGCCGCCATACCGGCTTTGGCATTTTCTAACTTAAAGCCCCAAGGGTCATAACCCGCGTCACCCACGGGTTTTTCGACCTTATCAAAGTGCGCTTTTAAATCTGGCGGGATTAGAAGGTCCGCCAATTTGGCTTGCAAGCCCATGCAACTCTCCCAAGAACGTAAGTGCAATCCAGCTCTTACGTTAAAACAATTCTGTTACAGAAGAATATCACGCAGCCGGTTCTGGCTGCTCCACATCGGGCCAGAGTTGATCCAAACGGATAGATTTACCGTGCTCTATCACCACCCGTGCATGTTTACGGTTCAACGCCCGCGGCTCTTTAACGCCACAGGAGTGGGCAATAACGCCGACCTCTTTTTCTAAATTTTTAGCATAGTCAGCGACTCGTAACGCCTTACTTTTAGGCTCAAGACCTTTTTGTAATTTCGGGTTATGCGTAGTGATACCGGTTGGGCAGGTATTCTTATTGCAAGCCAATGCTTGGATGCAGCCGAGTGAAAACATAAAGCCACGGCCTGTCACGGTGAAGTCGGCGCCTACACAAAGCGCCCACGCCACATCGGCCGGCGTAATCAACTTGCCGGAGGCAATGACACGCACGCGTTTCTTCAGACCATATTCATTGAGCTTGTCGACCAGGATTGGCAGGCTCTCCCGTAGCGGCAAACCCACATCATCCATCAGTGGCATTGGCGCAGCGCCCGTACCACCATCGCAAGAATCCACAGTAATAAAGTCAGGCGAGCTTTCTTTGCCGCGAACCTGTATTTCCGTAAACAACTCATCTAAAAATTCCGGGCCACCTAATACCGCTTTAAAGCCGACCGGCTTACCTGTGACCTTTCGTATACGTGCAATCATGTCTAACAGGTCACCGACGCTTTTTATTTCACGATGGCGATTGGGGCTAATCGAATCCTCACCCACCGGAATACCACGCATCTCGGCTACGTCTTCCGAAACCTTTTCGCCGGGCAAGATACCGCCTTTACCCGGTTTAGCGCCTTGGCTAATTTTGATCTCGAACATGCGCACCTGTTTATTTAGTGCGACTTTTAACAGCTTCTCGTCAGACAAGTTGCCTTCTTTGTCACGCACGCCGTATTTAGCTGTGCCGATCTGAACCACCACATCGCAGCCGCCCTTTAGGTGGTACGGCGTTAAACCGCCCTCCCCGGTGTTCAGCCACATGCCCGCTTTACGCGCTCCGTTCGCCAACGCTTGCACGGCTGGCTTAGACAAGGCGCCGTAGCTCATGCCAGAGATATGAACAATATTGCGGGTATGAAAGGGCTTCTCGCAATGGGGCCCAACAATAATGTCCTGCGCGGCCACGCCGTCTTCAGACAAAGTAGGAAATGCAGTGGGTGAGAAAATCACCGAGCCTTCAACACGTAAATCTCGCGTGGAACCAAACGGTACCGTGTTATCGATATTCTTGGCTGCGCGATAAGCCCAAGAACGTTGCGCGCGATTAAACGGCAATTCTTCTCGGTCCATAGCAAAGAAGTATTGGCGAAAGAATTCGCCCATATGCTCAAAGAAATAGCGGAAACGACCAACGACTGGGTAGTTACGGCGAATAGCTTGCGTGGTTTGTAGGCGATCCAACACATACATCACCACCACCGCGACTACAACCAAGCCCAAGGCCAGTACAAAAATCAGCGCCATCCACTCCAAGATAGCGTTAGCAAAGCGCCCTAAATCTGAAGCTGTCATGCCTTCCTCCTCTACTTCTTATGCTTTCAGCATACATCATGTTTTTACTAATGATTTCTGTAGGGTGTGATAATTTTGTCATTAATCGAGCGTTCAGGTAATATCGATATTTAGGCAGGATGCCTCAATAAAAACCTAGGAATTGCGCAGCAGGACATGAACGCCCAACACGCGTTTACTCAACAGACGAGACAACAATCTCTGCACACAGAGATTGCAAAATTGTTCATTGACCAGCAGCCGCTCGACATCACGATTGAGCGGCTAGGCCAGCTATTGTGCAAACAACTAGAGTTATGCACCGTTGCCTTGTACACACAAGGCAGCAGCAACTCAGCGGTGATGAACCATCACTACACTCTCGTCAATACACCATCTGGAAACAGCCGACTGCACTGGCAGCATGGCTTTCTTGATTGGTATGAACAGCTTGAAAATGATCAAACCGTTTTGATTGACATCGAAAGGTGCGACCACCATCGCGCCCAGTTCCTGCGTTCATTGAATATCAATAGCGGCGTACTTTGTCCCATGCGAGTTAACTCTCAATGGGCCGGTTTTCTACTATTTGGCAGCAAAGACAAAGACAGCTTAAAACACCGCTACAACGTTGATTTACTGAATGACATCAGTGAAATGTGCTCAGCCCGACTGGGAGCACAGCAGCAATCAGACCAACGCCAGCAAAGCCTGCAACGGGTACAGGCGCTAGAACGTATTACACAGTCTTTTAACCGCAATGCTGTCGATAGCGTGTCGATTGAACGCGCCGTGACCGAAGTACGCGAGACCTTTGATGCAGACCGTGCATGGCTACTCAACCCTGAGCTTATCGATGAGAAACACGTCGAAGTTGCTTATGAAGTCAGCGCCCCGGAATGGCCGGGATCCAAGACGTTAAATGAGCCACTGGAAATCGACGAAGAGATCACCAGCAATATTGCCTTACTAGAAAGCCGGGATCTACCGATTACATTTGGTAGCGGCAACGAGCACCCTCTTCCTCGCATTGCCACGCGTTATGGCGTGCAGTCGCAAGTGGTTATGTTGCTACGTCCAAGTACCGGTGATCCATGGGTGCTAGGACTCGACCACTGCCGCTCTAAACGCTACTGGAGCAACAATGAACAGCTCCTATTTAAAGACATCGGAAACCGCATTACCGAGCACTTAAGTCAGAATTTACTATTGCAACAAGTTGCTGACAGTGAAAATAAATTCAGGACTTTATTCAATGAAACGCCATCAATTTTTGTCACACTAAATAAAAATCACCGGCTCACTTCAATCAATCGCTACGGTATTAATTGCCTGAAAACCGAATCAGCACGACTGAAAGGAAAGCTCTTTTATGAGCTCTTTGATGACGAATATCGTGATGCTGTTCTCACTTATCTCGAATGGGCTAACAATGGCAGCGCAACAAACGGTGCTGACTTACAAAGCACCGA